>CAMGSV010000035.1 GCA_946061495.1 uncultured Spirochaetales bacterium
ATCTCACCTACACATCCCGCATGATGGAATGCCGCCGTGATGGTTATGAGGAAGGTTTGTTCACCGGTCGGGAGGAAGGCATATCCATCGGGTTGGAACGAGGCTTGGAGCAAGGGCTGGAGCGGGGGCTTGCCACCGGCCGAGAGGAGGGAGCCTACCAGACAAAGCTGGAGACGGCAAGAAGTTTTCTTGCGTACGGCGATGCGCCAGAAAAAGTTGCTCTGTGTACTGGGCTTCCGCTGGAAACGGTGCTGGAGCTGGTTCAGAAACAATAGATATCCGTTGGTTTAATGTTCGGAAAAATCCAGGCTCATTGTCTCCACGATCACAACCTCTCCATGCAAGTTCAAAGTCACCTATGGTAACTAGAAAAAGATGAGGGTATCGCATATACTGGAGAGGATTGTCAATTTAAAGGAGTACGTTCCATGAGCAAAGAAGAGCCTGGCACTACCAAGCCTCCCGCTGAGAAGAAGCGAAGAAACCCCCTCCTCATTTTTTTGAAAGTCCTGGGCATCATCCTGCTGTTGCTGGTGTTGGCATTGGCCGCCTGGATTGTCTTTTCTGGCCTGAACAGGAAGTCCCCCCTCTCCCTGATTCCCAGCCAATACGGAGTGTACCTTCACACCGACTCAGTGTGGGAAGCCGTGACACCCCTGTTGGATCTCCAGGCGGCGGAAATTCTGCTGGCTACCAAGGAGTTCTCCTCCCTGCGGCCAGCCTTTATGGCTCTGCGACAGTCCCAGCTACGGAACAACAAGCTGCTGGAGCTAGTTGCCAGCCGCCCCGTGGATGTCGGACTCTATCTGGCAGCACAGGTAGCGTCCAGCGGAACCACACAAGCCACCCCTGACAGTGAGAACGGCATTCTGGGAGACAACCATTTTGTGGCGGTGGTGGATATGGGATTCTTTTCCGCTGCCACCCGGCTGGCAAAGCTCTGGGTGCAGCTTTTGCCATTGGAGGGAATCACGCTGGTACAGGGAAGTGGCGGCCATCACTTTGAGCTGACCACCGCCAATGGAACCATCTACTTCACCAGCCATTCCAACACCCTCATCGCCAGCTCCAGCAAGGACTTGTTCCAGCAGGCGCTGCTCGGCAACAACGACGCCCTCTACAGCCCGCAGGAGCTGCAGCTATTGGAACGGAAGACCGGCAATCCCATCCAGATTATAGCCGATGCCCGGGCCTTGGCCCAGTCCGCCACTGAGGGCACTCCATCCCTATCACAGTTCACCAGCCTCATCCACCAGCAGACAAAGGCCCTCGTTTCCTTCGGCATCACCGACCAAGAGGTGAAGCTGAAGCTGGACATTCCCCTGGAGCTGGAGGCAAGTCTTTCCACCCAGCCACAACTGACGGGACTCCACTCCATCCTGCAGCAGAACTCAAGCCTTCCCCTGCTGCTTTCCCAGCTGGGCAGCAACACCCAGTACTACACCATCATGAATTTGGGTTCCCTCGCCCAGCTGAAGGAGGCAGCCTTTCCCCTGCTGCCCCAAAAGCTCAATGCGGAGAGCCTGTGGAGTACGGCCAACTCCCTCAGCACCAGCTTTTTCGGTGTGGACCTGCAGGAGCTCTTGTTCTCCTGGGCTGGAGGAGAGTGCGGTCTGCTGGGAGTTGAGGGACTGAAGGATCCCGCCATCGCACTGGAAATAAAAGATGAGAACATGCGACAGTTCATCTTTAACCAGCTCCTTTCTTCCATTATATTGAAGGACGATACCAGCCTCATCCTCAACGGAATACGACTGCCTCGGCTCCAGTTCCCTGTCTTCATCCAGGGACTGATGAAAATGCTGAACATTAACATGCCCAGCCCCTACTATATGGTGCACAAGGGTTTCATCTATTTCTCCCAGTCCCCGGAAACACTTTCTGCCATCTTCACCTCAATGCAAAGTGGACAGCGACTGTCCAGCAACCAAGGCTGGAGCACCGTGGCGAAGGACCACCACAAGGAGACCTCCGTAGGAATCTTCTATGATCTGGAGCAGGGCACCCCCTTCTTCCTGAGAGGCGACAATGTGGTGGTGCAGATTCTGGAGCTCTACTCCACAGGCCTGCTGAATGTGCAGCTCCAGAACGGCTCGCTGGTGTGCCAGCTTTCTGCCGCGGCCCGCCCCTCCGGACAGCTGCGGGCAATCCCCGGCTTCCCCATGGCGCTGGAGGGAACGGCAGCTCAGTTCCACAAGATTGGAGACAAGGATTCCCGCCATCTGTTTTGGGTGGAGAACAGCACGGTGCTGAAGGTGCTGGACCTTTCCAGCATGACCACCATAGAAAAGACCTTCCGCTCGCCAATACTGGTGGCTCCTGCCAAGTCAACCTCCAAGGATGATGCCATCTGGGCGGTCACCGCCGAAGGTGCCGTCTACCTGCTGACAGCCAGTCTTACCGACCGGCCGAATTTTCCCCTGCTGACCAGCAGCAATCCTGGCACCCAGCCTGCCGCCACTGAACAGGGACTGGTTCAGCCCACGGATGACGACAGCATCTGCTTTGTGGGCCACGACGGTACCTTCCAGAAGGTACCGCTGGAGCTGGCAGGCTCCATCATGGCTGCCCCCAGTCTCATGGGACAGGAGGTAGCCTTCTATGACAAGGGCTTCTCCGGCAGTCTGCTGGTGATGGACACCAAGAGCCATCAGATTGTGGCCCGTCAGCAGGTCTTTGGCATTGCCTATGGTTCTCCCTCCTTGATGGAAAGCCAGCGGGACACCTATCTGGGCTTCATCACCCAGGCGGGAAGGGTTTCCCTGTGGCGGTTCACCAATGAAACGGATGCCGCCGGAATGAAAAAGCTGGAGCAGGTGGCGGACACCGCCCTGACAGGAGTGTTCTTCACCAATCTCACCAGCAACGGCAAGCACTTCTTCGCCCTCTCCGCCGAGGGTCAGCTGTTCAGAATCAGTCCCGACGGCAGCTGGATTTCTGTGCAGATTCCCAACTCCACCGCCAGAAACGGAGTCATCACAGTGATTCCCGATGCCAAGACAGGAGCCATGAACATCTACGCAGGGGTGGACGGCAACGTGCTCTACGGCTTCAACGACAACCTTGAGCTGCTGCAGGGCTTTCCCCTGGCGGGAAGCGGCGTGCCAGTGCTGGTGGATGCCAATGGAGACGGCAGGGAGGACTGCATTGCCCTCACCATAGACAACAAGCTGAACGGCTGGAATTTGAGGTAGACTATGAACACAAAGAAATTGCGAAAACGGACAGGCTGGAATTTGTTCATCCTAGGAGCATTTCTGGCAGCCCTCACCCTGGTCTCCTGTGCCAGCGTGCCGGAGGACATGATGGTGTCAACGGTGGCGGCGGAGGAAAACAAGTTTGTTCAGGAGGCGGCCCAGCAGCTGGCGTATCTTGACGGAACCCACCTGTCAGGAAACACCGACGTGGCCGCCGCCGCCCGATTGCTGAACAGCCTAGAGACCGCCCTGTCCGATGTGAACCTTCCTGCCGCCGCCAGAGCTCAATTGCTGGCCTTCCGTGGGCGTACCAACCTGATTCTGGGGGATCGCAAGGCCGCCAGGAACGACTACGACCAAGCCCAGGGCCACCACAAGGGCGATGTGCAGGCTCAGATTCTGGGGCTTCGTCTGGGGCTCATTCAGGAGGCTGGTAGCATCGTGGTGTCCAAGACCCAGCAGCCTCTGATAACACTGGAAAAAGCCTTGGAAAATTATCGGATGGAAAACTACCGGGAAGCGGCGGCACAGTTTGACGAGGCATTCATCTCCCTGGACGACTCCTATCGCCAGGCCTACGGCCAGCTGCGGGAACATGCCTGGCGGCTACGGGACGTCAGTGCCTCCACGGACCAGGAGTACCGGGAGCTGTTGAAGCAGGACAGCATCACCCTCGCCCAAATGATTTCCTTGATTCAGGGCCAGGGCGACCTTTTGTACAAGTACACCGGCTCACGAAAGGTGGACGCAGGTCAAGCCCTCCGTCAGCTGAAAACACAAGGGCTGTTCTACTCCATCAACAGCTGGACCGACGTGAACCAACTGGCCAAGGACACGGTGCTCACCCGCGCCCTGGCAGCCCGATTCCTGTGGAACCTCTACAACGACCGCCGTGGCATCTTATCGGATGCCCCCAAATACGCCCACCAATTTGTGGCCATGGGCAGCCCCATCCAGGATGTCCCCCTCAATTCCCCCGACTTCGACGCCATCCTCGGCTGCATCGAGCGGGAATTCCTGGACCTGCCAGACGGCATGCACTTCTTCCCGGAAATGCCCATGTCCGGGGTGGAGTTCAACGAAAGCATCCAGAAGATAAAGTGAACCCGTTTAGGACAGAATTTGTCTTGGCTTTTTTGTCCCACGACAAGAATTGTCTCAGACCCATGACCACAAAACATTAAAATAAGCAAGGCTGTCAGAAGTGAACAATCCTCAAATCGAGGCACTTCACCGACAGCCTTTTTTCATCAAATGCCACTACAGGAACGCAACCGCCAGCTTGTCCACCAGCCGCTTGAATCCGTTCCCCGCCGCCACCTCTTCCATAGCCACCAAGGGCACCTCTTCCAGCACCACCTCCCCCACGGAGTAGGTAATCTTTCCCACCACATCACCGGCAGCAATGGGGGCCGCCGTAAAGGAGGGAAGATGCATCTGGGCTGTCACTGCATCTGCGGCGGCAGCGGCAGGTCTATCCTTCAGGAGGGCGGGCACCGTCAGAGGTGTCGTGTGACTGGGAGCCAAGGCAACCGCATTCTTGCTGCCCCCTACCACAGGTATGGCCACAGGTGCCACCGCTCCCTTGTAATGGGTGGCAAAGCAGGAGAAGGCCCACTCCATCAAGGTGGTTGCATCCGCCACCCGGTAGCGGTTGCCCTCCACGGAACCAGAACCCGGACCCTTCATGGTGATGGACAGAAAGCGGGTATTCCCTCGCTTGGCAGTGAGGGAGAGATTGTAGCCCGACTCAAAGATGAAGCCCGTCTTCAGGCCGTCACACCCTGGCAACACCCCCAGCAACTTGTTGGTACTCTGTTGGAAGATGGGCTGCTCACTTCCCTCCCCCTGGTGCCATTCCGCCAGATTATGCTCCTGGGGATAGGAGATGGAGGGCTGGGAATGGAAGTCCGTCAGGGACTCGGGATAGCGGTTGATGTAGGTACGGGCAAAGGCGGCGAACTCCCGAGGTGTGGTGAGATTCAACTCACTGTAGCCCGACGGCTCCACAAAACGTGTCTTCTCCAATCCCAAAAGCTCCATCTCCCGATTCATTCGCTGGACAAAGGACTCCACGTCCCCGCTGACATAGGAGGCCACCGCCATAGCCGCATCGTTGCCGGAGGCCACCGCCAGTCCCAGCAGCAGCTCCCGCAGGGTGACAATCTGTCCCTGACCCAAAAACATCAGGGAAGACATGGGAGGAGCATTCACCGCCCAGGATTCAGGCGGCAGGGGGACCACATCATCCAGGGAAATGCGGCCGGTGGCAATCTCCTGGAACACCACGTACATCACCACCAGCTTTGTCATGGAGGCAGGTGGAATCACCTGGTCGGCGTTCTTCTCATACAGCACGTGACCGGTGGCAGTGTCAATGAGGATGGCGGCGCCACTATGCACCGACAGGTTGGCGGGAGTCACCGGATAGGGCAAGGAACCAATCACGGGCACGGGATACCGCTGGTCCCGCACCTGCTGAAACGCTGCCAGCTCCTGGGCAGTGGGAGCGGGCTGGGATGGATTCCCCAGGGACTGTACATACAGGAAAAAGGAGCCGCAAGCAAGGGCTATACAAAGAAGTATGGTTATAATCGATATGCGTTTCTTCATAGCCACTATACTACACAAAAGCAAGCTTTAAGGCAAAGAAAAAAACATGAAGACAAGGGGAGTTTTTCGGCCTGTCCGCAGAAAAACCTCCAGCTCCTTCTGTGCCGACAAAACGAGTCATCTAGTATAAATCCCTTCTTCTCATTATAATCCTTCCCATGAATATCCTTGCCCAATTTCTCCCTGATTTCATGCAGTTCTCCACCTTGGAGACAGCGAACCTGATTCTTCTCCTGGGACTCATCATGTTCCTGGGAGCCCTGGGAGGACGCCTCTTTCAGAAACTGAGGATTCCCCAGGTGGTGGGGTACATTGTCATCGGCGTGTTCATCGGCCAGTCGGGGTTTCAGCTGCTGAGCACCTCCGTCATCACTGCTCTGGACCCCCTCAGCAATGTGGCCCTATCCCTCATCGGATTCCTGATTGGTGCCGAGCTAAAACTCAGTGTGATAAAAAAATATGGAAAGCAATTCATCGGCATACTTCTGTTCGAGGCCATCGTTCCCTTCTTTGTAGTGGCCCTCGTCGTCCTGGCCGTGGCATACGTCCTCACCAGAGACTTCACCACCTCCCTGGCCATGGCCTTGGTGCTGGGCTCCATTTCCTCCGCCACCGCCCCGGCTGCCACCACCGACGTGCTGAAGGAAAACAGAACCCGAGGCCCCCTCACCATGACCGTTCTGGGAATTGTCGCCATGGACGATGCCGTGGCCCTGATACTCTACGCCATCGCTTCCTCCGCCGCATCGATTCTCTTGGGAGGCGGGGCAGGCTTGAGTCTGGGAGACCAGCTCATCTCCTTGCTGTACGAGGTTGGCGGATCCATCGTGGTGGGCAGTCTCACTGGACTTGCCTTGGGACAAGTTATTCGCAATCTCATGAGCGACGAGGGACGCATCCTCTCCTTTTCCCTGGGCGCCCTCTTCCTCTGCACCGGCCTCTGCACCCTGCTGGCCTTTGACAACATTCTTGCCGCCATGAGCCTCGGCTTTGCCATGGTGAACTTTGCCCCGGCAAAAACACGAGAAACCTTTTCCCTGGTGGAAAAATTCACCCCGCCCATCTACGTCATGTTCTTTGTACTGGTGGGAGCAAAGCTCAATATCTGGAATGTCAACGCCTTTGTGGCAGTGCTGGCCATCCTCTACGTCATATGCCGCACCCTCGGAAAATCGGTGGGTGCCAGAATCGGTGCGAGGCTGACTGGGGCGCCTGAGACGGTGCGCAGATACCTCCCCTTCTGTCTCCTGAGCCAGGCAGGTGTGGCCATCGGCTTGTCCATTGCTGCAGGACACGACTTTGCCACCACCATCGGCCCCACCATCATGCTCATCATCACCGCCACCACCTTTGTGGTGCAGCTGCTGGGGCCCATCTGCGTCAAGCATGGGGTGACAAAGGCGGGAGAATGCGGACTTGACATTACCGAAGAGGACCTGATGAAAAACAGCACCGTCCAAGACATTACCTGGGGAACAGCCTCAATCTGCCGTCCCGACTCCCCTGCCATTGTCTCGGAGACCTCCACCCTGAAGGCCATCATCTCAGCCTTCAGCCACCACGAAAACCTCAGCTATGCAGTCTGCGACCCAGAGGGCAGGCTCTCCGGCATCATCACCCTGGAGCACCTGAAAGAAGCCCTGCTGGTGACAGAACTTTCCGAAAGCCTTATGGCCTGCGATGTCATGGAGACACCGCAGGTCACCTGCACCGCCACCACACCAGTGCCAGAGCTCTACAAGCTTTTCAGTGATTACGATGTGGAGACCATCCCCATTGTGGATCAACGTGGGTGCTGCCTCGGGGTGGCGGAAAAATATACCCTGGACCACTACCTCCACGCAAAGGTGGTGGAGCTCCACCAAAGGGTTGCCCAGCTGGGCTAATCCTCCGGAACCCCTCAGAAAAGACACCACCTCCCGCTGCCAAGCTGCAGGAGGTGGTCGTCGTTGTTTCTTCTATAATAATCTGACAGAACCAAGGTTCTCCCGCAAGTGGAAAGCCAGTGGCTAGTATTTGTACTCCCAGAACATTCCTAGGCTGAATCCAAAGTTGGTGTCGGAATCAGTGGTGATGAAGGTAAAGCCGGGATCAAGCCGCAGCTCACCCCATTTAGTTGTCTTGTAGTGGAGACGAGGACTGATGATCACCTCGGAAGCCCTCCGAGCAGCCTCGCTGGCCAGATTGTCTCCATAGGTGACACGGACGTGGGTGTAGAGCTTTTCGGTAATGTCCATACCCACCAATCCACCCACCAGAATGGGCATCATGGTTACCTCACTACCGTTGGAAGTGGTACTAATCGTCTGCTTGCCAGCAACAATTCCCATGTCGGCGGCAAGATACAGGGGGAACCAGGGCAGCATGTACTGGACACCAGTATTCACCATAGTGATGAAGCCACTGTCGGTTTTGTTGAAGGAGCTGGTGGTGGATCCTGCAATGCCGCTGGGGTCAACCACACTGCTGTTGGTGTACATGGTGAGACCAAGGTTTGCCTTCATGTTCTCAATGGCGAGAAGCTCCGCATAGAAACCGATGGCCTGGCTTGCGCCATCACCAGTATCAAACTGACCGCCAAAGCTCAAGTTGGCCTTTCCCATCAGGTTGTAGTTCACACCCACTGCCGTCTTCCAGGCGGATTTTCCCATGGACATAATCAAATCTAGCGGCAGGGAATTCCAACCGATGGTGAGTCCCTGCAACCAGTCCACCCCAGTGCCGGAGCCGCGGAACAGGGCCGTCATTCCGTTGCCGTTGGAGTACTTGCGTAAACCGTAGCTGACGTCACTTCCATATCCGTAGGCTCCCGGCAACTCGTAGCCGCTCCAGGGCAACTCCTGGCCAAAGCTGTTACCGACGGCGAATTCCAGGAAGCGCAGTGGCCGAACGGCAGCATTGAATTCAAACCAGGTCTGGTTTCCTTTAAGGCTTATCTCATTCTTCCACTGGTCGGTGCTCTGGAGCGCCACCTGGGCACGCCCCCAGATGGAAAACATCTCGTTCTGGTAGCCGCCCACCAGCCTGTTGTACAGGTAGCCGAAGGAAGCGTCACTACCAGAAGTGGCCTCCTGGGTCACCAGGATGGCTCCCACCCGGTCGGAGAAGGTCACCTCTTGAGCCGAGACACCAGCTCCCACCAGCAGTGCAGCCAGCACGGTACTTACAATTGTTTTTTTCATCACGAAAATCCTCCTGTGGTGATTCCGTCAGCCGGCATGAGGTTCTGGGATACTTGGTACCGGGGTACGCAGAACCCAATGCCTGGGCCAACATCTACATTAAATTG
Organism: uncultured Spirochaetales bacterium; assembly: GCA_946061495.1. Classification (GTDB taxonomy): domain Bacteria; phylum Spirochaetota; class Spirochaetia; order Treponematales; family Treponemataceae; genus Treponema_F. Next base: position 9,100 of record CAMGSV010000035.1, read on the forward strand.
TAGGAGGAAGGATTGCCTTGTTCAAAGACAGGTCCGCTTTTTTATGAAGGATTTAAAGGAGGTGAGCCAAAGGGTACAGTCCAGCAGGAGTCCGCAAAAAAAGGACGAAGGTGGCACTCCCTCGTCCTTTCCACAGTAAAACACTGCAAGCTAAATGATAGAAATGGTAGCCATGTTCACCCCAGACAACCCTGCGGCACCTGACTGATTTTTAAATACCAACACAACAAAAGGCGGAAGCAACTCGCTTGAGTTAGCTTACGCTAACCAATATACCAAAAGGAGATTTTTTGTGCAAGGGGTTTTCATTTTTTTCTTGTCTATTCCATCATTTTCTCTCACCTTGCCACTTTTTCCCCGGTGGGCTATACTGTGGTTGTCAGGCTGCTGGGTTCCTATTCCGGCGGCATTTCCCTGTAATTTGGAGGATTAGGATGATTGATTACCGTCAGTCCGGCGTGGATGTGGAGGAAGGATATCGGGCCGTGGACAAGTACAAGGCCCACGCAAAAAGGACTGCCATTCCCGGCGTGCTCAGCGGCTTGGGCAGTTTTGCGGGGATGTTCCAGGTTCCCGTCGGCATGAAGGAGCCCGTGATGGTCAGTGGCACCGACGGCGTGGGCACCAAGCTGGACGTGGCCTTTGCCATGAAAAAATATGACACCGTGGGCATCGACTGCGTTGCCATGAGCGTCAACGACATCCTCTGCACTGGTGCCCGTCCCCTCTACTTTCTGGACTACATCGCCTGTGGCAAGCTGGATGCCGCCGTGGCCGCCGACCTGGTGAAGGGTGTTGCCGACGGTTGTGAGGAGAGCAGCTGCGCCCTGCTGGGGGGCGAAACCGCCGAGATGCCTGGATTCTATGACGAAGGAAAATACGACGTGGCGGGCTTTGCCGTGGGCATTGCGGAGAAGTCGGCCATCGTTACCGGAGGAGCCATCACCGAGGGTGACGTGCTTATTGGCCTGTCCTCCAGCGGCATCCACTCCAACGGCTTCTCCCTGGTCCGCCGCCTAATCACCGACTTCAACGAAAAGGCCTCCTTTGCAGAAGGAAAAACCATTGGTGAGGTAATCCTTGAGCCCACCAGAATCTACGTGCGCCCCGTACTGGAGCTGCTGGAAAAATTCCAGGGAGCAGTCCACGGTATGTGCCACATCACCGGCGGCGGCTTCTACGAGAACATCCCCCGCATGTATCCAGCCGCCAACGAGGCACGGCTGGCAGCAGGAACGGCTCCGCTGGTTTCACGCATTGCCAAGGGAAGCTGGGAAATCCCTCCCATTTTTGAGGAGATGGTGCGCCGTGGAGCCAATCCCGACAGGATGTTCCACACCTTCAACATGGGAATCGGCTTTGTGATGGCAGTGGCTGCAGACAAGGCCCACGAGATCTGTGCCCATTTGGCTGACTTTGCCGCCAGCCATCGGGCAGGACGCTGTGCCCAGATGAAGGCCTGGAAGATTGGTTCGGTGGTGGTCTCCGAAAAGACACCGGCCCCTGGCCAGAAGCTGGAGCAAGAAGAGCAGGTGCTGCTGGAAGAACCTGAGCTCTTCCAAAAGTAGGTGCCTGGTGCCGAGCCTGGCCATCGGCATCATCGGAGGAGCAGACGGTCCCACAACAATCTTTGTGGCAGGAGCAGGCATCCTTTTCTGGCTTGCAGTCCTGCTGCTGTCGGTTGCAGCTGGCATTGTCCTGTTCCTCCGTATCTCCAAGAAAAGAAGGACAATTCCATGGAAAAGAAAGACAGTCCCCTGCGGATTGCAGTTTTAGTCTCTGGCGGCGGCACCAATCTCCAGGCCTTGCTGGATTCAGAGCGGAGTCGAAAGGATACAGGAGAAGGCTGCCCCTACACCGTGGCCCTGGTGATTTCCAGCAGCAAGAAGGCCTATGCACTGGAGCGGGCCGCCACCGCTGGTGTTCCCGCCCTGGTGGCCAGCCCCTACACAGAACTGGGAGCGGAGGCAGCCCGAGGTGCCAGCCGTGACGAAAAGCGACTGGCTGTATCCAACCGGGTGCTGGAGCTGTGCCTTGCGCACAACATCGAGGCAATCGTGCTGGCGGGCTTCCTCACCGTACTGGGTGGCCCCATCATCCAGGAGTTCAGTGGCAGAATCATCAACCTGCATCCCGCACTGCTGCCCAAATTCGGCGGCGAGGGAATGTGGGGCCACCACGTCCACGAGGCAGTGCTGGCTGCGGGGGAGGCGGAGTCCGGCTGCACCATCCATCTGGTGGACGCAGGCTGCGACACCGGCGAAATCCTCCTGCAAAAGCGTGTTCCCGTGTTGCCTGGGGACACGGCGGAGAGCCTCTACGCACGCATCGCCCCCCAGGAGCATCTGGCCATGGTGGAGGGGGTGGAGCTTTTGGCCCAACGGCTCCACAACAAGCCATGAGGGAGGAGGCAGCCATGGAGCATGATATCCGATGGAAGCAGCGCTTCCACAGCTACACCAAGGCCCTGGCAGTCTTTACGGAGGCAGTGGAGCTTGCACGGTCCAGACCCCTTTCCCCCCTCGAAAAACAGGGCCTCGTCCAGAGCTTTGAGTTCACCCAGGAGCTGTCCTGGAAGGTGCTGAAGGATTTTCTGGAATATCAGGGAGCTGCTATCGGAATACTTGGCTCAAAGGATGCCATTCGTAGAGGCTTTGCCGCTGGCCTCATCAGTGACGGTGATCTGTGGATGGACATGATTGCCAGCCGGAATCTTGCCAGCCACACCTACAACCAGGAGACGGCGGATGAAATCCTGCAAAAATGCGTGGAATCCTACGCCCCCCAATTCCAGCAGCTTCAACAAAGGCTGGAGGTGGAGCTTTGACGGAATTCGGGCTGACAGAAGCCCACCGCAGCATCATTTCCTCCATCTTTGCCCAGTACCCACAAATCAAGACCGTGGTGGTGTACGGCAGCAGGGCAAAGGGAACCCACCGTCCCGGCTCCGATATCGACATGACCATTACGGCCGGGGACGACCTGTCCACCAACCTGCTGCTGAAGCTCATCAATGACTTTGATGACTCCCTGCTCCCCTTCCTCGTGGATCTCTCCATCTGCGCCCAGCTGACAGAGCCAGCCCTCCTTGACCACATCCAGCGGGTGGGTAGGGTGATTTACCAGCGGGAGGAATGAATCTAGACCAGCTGGCCCCCAGTCCAGGCTGAAAAAAAGGCAGGCCAAGGAAACCGTGACCTGCCAGCTGAGATGTGCTTTTCAATGGAATAGGGACGGCGAATCTAGACCAGCTGAGCTCCCAGTGCCCTGCATTCCTCCAAGGCCGTAGCGTCCGGGGCAAGCTGGGCGATGACCCCTGGCCCTTCACCAAGGTGGCGCCGGTGGTCTTCACTCGGTCCTCCCAGTCCCGCATCCACTGGCCGTCTCCCCAGTCGTATGAGCCGAAGAGGGCAACCTTCTTTCCAGAAAGGGACGACTCCACAGAGGCGAAAAGATCCTCCATCACATCATCCAGCACCTCCACGCCCATGGACGGGCTGCCAAAGGCAATGCAGTCGGCGGCAAGCACGGCATCCTTGCCCACATCCGCCGCATTCTCCATGGTCACATCGGCTCCGGCAGCCCGCGCACCCTCACAAATCGCCTCCGCCATGGCGGCGGTATTGCCAGTGTTGCTGGCAAACACAACGATAGTCTTCATAAAAACCTCCTGTACAATCGCTCCGCACTCAAGACACCTGCTTGAGGCGGGAATATTTCTTCATCACCCCCGGAATGGTATGGCCCTGGGAATGCCACGCCCGGCACAGGCTGCAGCATTCCCTGCAACGGCGGGACATTTCCTTCGCATAGGCCACATCGTGATAGGCCTTCCACAGCCCGCAATATTTCCAGCCGAAATGGGGATTCTCCTCAAAGGACAGGACATCCTCCAGGGGATAGCCAAGGAAAATCCCCGCCTCATGGGGAAAGTCGGGGCTATTCGCCAGACGCAGGACAAATTCCTCCACCGCCGCCTCCAAGTCCGAAGGATAACCCCGCCCCGCAAGGTATTCCTGCACAGCGGGGGAGGACAGCCATCCTGAAAGCAGCTGGGGGTCATAGAGGAAGATGACAACGCCCTTCCCCAGCCGGAACACCGGACGGATGCTCTTGCCGAAATAGGACAGCTGCTTGGAGATGACCTGCAGACAGACAGAAAAGACCTCGTAATCCTGCGGAGAGAGGGAAAACAGGGAGGCAGGCTTTAAGCCGCACAAGGCAGGCGAGCACGAGTTGATCAGCAATCGACAAATCGAAAAGAAGGGCTCTTCACTCTTAGTTAGCATATGCTAACTATAGCAAACCACAGAAAGACTGTCAAGGTTAGTTGCCGCTAACTAGATAATTTTTTCAAGAAAACGTGGGCTTCCAGCATCAAAAAAACCTGCGTTTCCGCAGGCTTTCCTGGTGTCATTTATTTTGGCAGTTTCCGCTTGTAGAGGCTGGCACCACCGCCCCGCACCGTCCCCTTCTTGCTGGCAGGTCCGTAGGAATTGGTTGGCTCACCGAAGGGAGGCTGATCCCGGCCACTGCGTCGTCCCTCACGTCCGTGGCGACCGCCATCCTGGCCACCGCCGAATCCACCCTTCTTTCCCTTGAAGCCGAACCGGTCCTTGCCGGAACGGAAGCCCCCGCCAAAGGAGGAGTCCCCCCGGAAACCACTCCGTCCCTTCCCTTGGAAGGAACCCCCCTGGTCTTCATCCTGGAACCCGAAGCTGGTCTCTTGGTTGCTCCGCCCCTTCTTGCGGCCTCCCTTTCCGGCACCGGCAGGCTTTTCGTCTAGGTGCATGTGGGGAACGCTGTTGTCCCGCTGGCTCATTTCCAGGGCACGATCAGCGGCCTCCATGGGAAGGCTCACCAGGGAGAAGCTGTCCTTCACCACAATGCCGTCCACCAGCCGCTGGGGAATGTCCAGCAGGTCGCTGAAGAACTCGGCGATTTCCCGAACGAAAAATTTATCCCGGCGGCCCAGCTGCACGTAGATGCGCTTCTGGCCCTCACCCACAATGTCACGGTCACGACGGCCGCCCTCACGGGGAAGGTCCTCACGACCCCGGCGACTGTCCCGGCCGCCCTCCACTCCATCCCGGCCGCCCTTGGCCTTCCGCTGGCTTTCCACCGGAGCGATGTGGCCATAGCGGCTGGCATCCAAGTGCTGGCCGTAAAAATTCTCCAGCACCGAGGCAAGGATTTCCTGAGGGTCACGATCTCCACAAAGGTCGGCGGCCATCTGCTCAAAGATTGAGGGCTCAGAAGACCTTTCCACCGCTCCCATGACATCTGCGTCAGTCACCGTTGGGGCCCCATGAATCTGGTTCTCCCCAGCAGCTTCCAGCATATCCAGCTGACCTTCAGCAAGACCTGTCTGGGAGGCATCCCTTTCCTCATCCTCCACGGCATCGGTGCCATCCACCTTGCCCCAGACGGCCTCCTTCATGGAGTCAAAGAGGCGGCCCCGCTTCAGCTCCAGAATCTTTTTGACCGATGGAACCGTGTCCTCCTGGAGGCTGCCCTTCACTGCCTTGCGGACAGCGGACTTCAAGTGCTCCAGCTTCCGCTTCTCCTCCGGCCGCACCAAGGTAATGGCCTCGCCGTAGGAGCCCGCCCGACCGGTGCGGCCAATGCGGTGGATGTAGGTGGAGCTGTCGAAGGGGATGGAATAGTTGATGACGTGGGTGAGGCCCCCAATGTCGATTCCACGGGCAGCCACATCGGTGGCCACCAGAATCCGAGTCTTTTTGCTTCTGAACCGCAGCAGAATCTTTTCTCGCTGCTGCTGGGAGATGTCCCCATGGAGGGCGGCCACCTCATAGCCCCGCTCGTCCAGCTGGCGGGTGAGGTTGTCCGCATCCACCTTGGTCTGGGTGAAAATCAGTCCGTAGAAGTCGGTGGAAACGTCGATGAGGCGCACCACCAGCTCCAGCTTGTCCCGCTCCCGCACCATGATGTACTTCTGCTCCGTCAGGATGGGAGCCTCAGGGCTGGCCTCCTCCGCCACCGTCTCGTATTCCCCCATGAACTGCCCGGCAATCTTGAGGATTGCAGGAGGCATGGTGGCGGAAAACAGCAGGATGCGGCAGTCTGGGTTCGCCTTGGCGAATATGTTCTCAATGTCTTCGATGAAGCCCATGTCCAGCATCTCGTCGGCCTCGTCAAGGATAAAGTACTTGATCTTTGACAAGTCCAAGGTTCCCCGCTCCAGATGGTCCTGCACACGACCGGGGGTGCCCACCACAATCTCCACACCCTTTCTGAGGGCCTTCAGCTGGACACCCATGGACTGGCCGCCGTAGACAGCCGCCATGCGGGGATAGGCACCAGTGGCAAAGGAGCCGATCTCCTTGCACACCTGCAGGGCCAGCTCACGGGTGGGAGTCAGCACCAGAGCCTGGACCGAATCCGACGGCTCCCGGATGGTCTGCACCAGGGGGAGCCCAAAGGCGGCAGTCTTTCCGGTACCAGTGCGGGCCTTTGCAATGACGTTGGCGTCTCCTTCCAGCAGACGGGGAATGGCTAGAACCTGAATCGGGGAGGGACAGACAAATCCCTTCTTGGCCACAGCAGCCAAGGTGGTCTCATCGAGACCCAAATCTTCAAAAGATATATTCTCTTCCATAATAGTAATGCGACATACTACATTATTTTCAATTTAATGGCAATATTTTGTATTCAATAAGATTTCTCACATCACTTCCCTACCGCACCATCTTTTGCTATGCAGAACATCATCTGCAGCAATTCCCTTTGTTAATACTTGATTAAATCATGAAAATTTACCGCAATTTAAAAAAAATTATAGACAAAAACAAAAGTAAAATAATAAAATGTGTCTTATTTTCATTCCATTTTTATATTTAGTTTAAATGGAAGGATGAGTATACAAAGATGACACCTGTGTTTCTTTAAGGAGGAAACCTCATGGAGAAGAAGGAGATCAAGAAAGTCCTGGTGGCAAACCGGGGCGAGATTGCCATTCGCA
>CAMGSV010000036.1 GCA_946061495.1 uncultured Spirochaetales bacterium
CTCTCGAATTTTTGCGACAAGTACAATAGTCCGATGCCTCTGGGACCACCAATCTTGTGGGCACTGAAGGCGGCGCTGTCTATGCCGGGGTAGGAAAGACAAAGGGGCACCTTTCCCGCCGCCTGGACACAATCCACGTGGAGCCGTGGCCGCCGTTTCCCTGTCTCCTTGGCATTTATGGTAAGGAAATCCGCCACCTGGTAGACGGGCTGGATGGCCCCAGTCTCGTTGTTGACTGCCATGAGGCACACCAGAATGGTGTCGTTGGTGAGGGCTGCCTGGATGGAACCTGGCTCCACAATGCCGGTGGAGTCGGGGCGGACCTGCACCACCTTCCAGCCGCAGTGTCTGAGCATGTCCGCCTGTTCCCGGATGGCCGGATGCTCGATGGCGCTGATGACGACAGTTCCTGCCGCCGGCCGCTGTAATAGGGAGAGGAGGGGAAGGTGGTTTGCCTCGGTGCCGCCACTGGTGAAAAAAAGCTGCTCCGGCTTGACCTCCAAGGTCTTGGCACAGGCTGAGCGTATCTGGGCCAGCAGGCTCTTGGCATCAGCTCCTGCAAGGTGGGTGCTGGAGGGATTGCCGAAATGCTGGATGGAAATTTCCGCTGCCTGACGGATGATGTCAGCCTCCATCGGTGCAGTGGCAGCCCAGTCAAAGTAAAGAAGCGCCTCCATGGGATTGTTGTTCTCCATGCTATGCTTCCAGCACCTTGAGGACCGTGTCTTCGTCCACTTCCTGGATTACGGTGCTGTTGATTTCCCGCTGCAGGATGAACCGGACGGAAGAGCTGCTGTTCTTCTTGTCCTTCTTCATGGCAGACAGCAGAAGGCAGCCTGCATCCTGGGGGGAGATTTTTCCCTCCAGCACAGGATGGTAGGGCTCCTTGCACCAGCCGTATTGTTCCAGTACAGCCTCCACATCATCACGGTACTCCTGGTCGCAGAGTCCCAAGTTAAGGGAAAGCTGCAGTGCACGGCCGATTCCCCAAGCCACTGCATCACCGTGGGGGAGGGCTCCCAGTCCTGCGCAGGTCTCCAAAGCGTGGGCGAAGGTGTGGCCCAGGTTCAGCTGCATCCGCAGTCCGGTCTCCGTCAGGTCCTTCTCCACGATGCTGGCCTTGGCGATGACGCAGCGGCGGATGATCTGGCGCACCAGCTCTGGCTCCCGATCCAGCACCTGCTCCTTCTGGTTCTGGAGAATGGAGAAGAGCTTGGGAGCGTAGAGGAGGGCAGTTTTCAGGGTTTCCGCCAAGCCTGAGCGGTACTCGCTGGCTGGCAGTGTCTGGAGGAAGTCGCTGAAGACGTGGAGTCGAGCCGCCGGATAGAATGTTCCGATCATGTTCTTGTAGCTCTCGAAGTCGCAGCCGGTCTTTCCACCCACGGCGGCGTCCACCATGGCCAGCAGGGTGGTGGGTACCAGCTCCAGCCGGGCCCCCCGCTTGAAGATAGAGGCGGCGAAGGCGGTCATGTCGCAGATGACGCCGCCGCCGATTCCCACAAAGGTGCTGGCCCGCTGGAGCCCACCGTCCAGGGCGGTGCGAATGATGGTCAGGATGTTCTCGATGGTTTTGTGGCTTTCTCCCGGCCCCAGCACCAGCAGGGTGTGGGCTCCATTCCTGTAGCAGGAGCCTGCCTCCGCTGTGGCATCCACACCGAAGGCCTTGGCCACCGGCTGCATCACGGGAAGTCCAATAACCGTGGTGTCAGTGACGAGAATCCTTCCCTGCTGGCCGGCAGGAGTCAGGATTGAATAGATGTTGGGAGTCTCCTCCGAGGTATAGAAAATAATGTCAGTCTTTTCTGTTCCAACAGAAATTGCCGGATAGTTGATGGTGAATGTGTCCTGTGTCATGGAACCATTCTAATAGGTTTCTTCATCCATTGCAAGGAAGGTGTCACGAACCTTGGCGAGACGGACCAGCTCCCGGTTCAGTATCTTCTCGTAGTTCAGCTCCCCGTTGGCGATTCTGTAGCGCTCGTCCTCCCAGTTCTGGATGTCGGGAAGGAAGAGGAACTGGAAGTTGCCGGTGCTGGCTTTTTCTGCCCAGAGCTTGGCCTCCTGCCAGTACACCAGCCCAGTCTGGAAGCACTGCTGGGCCTTCTCCAGGTCACGGAGGTACTGGTCCTTCCAGGGTGCCTCGTAGAAGTAGGCCACCTCCTTGTCGAAGGCGGCGGCCAGCCGCATGTGCTGCTCGATGAGCTTGAGATTTACATGCATCATGAAGAGGTAGCGGTATTTCTCCCAATCCTTCTCGCTGGTGATCTTGGCCAGGGCGTTGCGGGGGTTGCAGAAGTCCGCCTTGACGGCCTTCTCCAGCCAGTAGATGTTCTCCATCACGTCGTCGGGATACTGCTGGTAGTGGACGTGGAAGAGGCGGTAGAACTGCTCCTTGTAGACCACAAAGTAGGAGAAGCCGGATCCCACTGAAAGGACCAGCAGCAGCGTCAGGGCTATGAGCCACTTGAGGGAAACAGTTCTTTTTTTAGCCGAAGGGTTGGGTGCAGACTTCACCCTTGTAGTATCGGCATGTTTTCCACGGCACTCCAGATGTTTGCCGCCACTTTTTCCAGGCTTTCGGATGCGTCCAGCCGCAGGATGGTCATGCCCGTGTCCATGGCTTCGTATTCCCCGATGACCCGGCGATATTCCGCCGCTGTGGCCTCTAGGAAGGGCAGGTTCTCGTATATTTCCGTAACGCCCCGGCCTGAAATTCGTTTTAGTGATTGGCTAGGTTCTATGTCGAAGAAGAACAGATATTCCGGCAGGGGAAAGCTGGAATTCAGTAGCCGTGGCAGTTCCGGTCCGCAGGCGGCGCTCTGGTAGGCCAGGCTGGAGAAGAGGTAGCGGTCGCTGATGACGATGGTGTTGTTCCTGCACAGCTCCTCTATTCCTCCTGTGGCCGCTAGATGCTCCTGCCGGTCTGCGGCGAAGAGGTAGGCTGCGGTCCGGGGTGACACCTGCACCTCCCCCCGCAGCACGGACCGCAGGAATGTTCCTGTGGGTCCAGAGGTTGGCTCCGCGGTGGAATGGCATCCAATGTGGGGAAATTGAGATTGGAGCCGCTCCTTCAGCAGCCGTTGCTGGGTGGTGGTGCCGGCTCCGTCGATGCCCTCGAAAACGATGAAATTCTTCAATACCATGATAGACCTACCAATTTTTTCCGAAATTTACTATAGTGTAGAACAGGATACTATGCCCGTATGAAGTCCAAGGTCGTCAAAGTCGGCGTCAGCAGCATTCTCTTCTTCTCAATGATTCTCGCATCCCTGGCGCTGGTGCGGCCGGTTATCGGCGGCTTTGCACAGCGGCTGCAGGGGTATCGTGCCCAGGTGCTGTCACTGGTGGAGGCAAAGACGGGGCTGCGGGTCTCCTACGACTCCTTGTCACCCGCCATTCTATCAGCATTCCGCATAAAAGGTATAGTCCTTTCCGACGCCGACACGGGAATTCCCGTGCTTTCCATCCGCAAGGCAAGCCTCTCCTACAGCATTCCGGCCCTCCTTTCCGGAAATATGGACGCCGTCTTCTCCAAGCTGACGGTGACGGGCATCACCCTAGAGTACGACGTGCTGAAGAACAACAAAGTTATGGAAAAGCTCATGTCCTTGGTGTCCACCGAGTCCGCTGCGTCTCCGGAACAAGACCAGGAAACGAAGTCTCGGGACTTAGGCGGCGGCTCCATGGCTGGAAACGCTATCCTTGTGAACCTGCCCTTTGACGTGGACATACAGGATGTGTCCCTCCACTACCTGGACACCATGGTGAACGTTCTGGTGTCCTTCCGGGAGATTCGTGTGGCGGAAACCTCCAGACAGGGGTTTCTGTTTGCCACTGCCGACGGCCAGTGCCACGTGACGCTGCAGGACCAGGTGCTGTTCTCTCTGCCGAAGGAGATCCAGCAGGGCGTCAGGACCATGGACATGGACTTTTCTCTGGACGCATCGGTGATGCCGCAGCTGGACGGAAGCACGGCGGGAATAAAGCTCTCCGGCATCTCAAGCCCTGCCTTCTCCTTGGCAAGGACAAGCCTCCTGGCGGAGTACCAGCAGGGGGTGATTACGGTCTCCTCCATGCAGGGAACCATTCCCCTGTCCGTCATGGCTCAGGTGGACACGAGGGAAGGCCAGGTGCGGGCTCTTGCCCAGATGGATGATTTCGATCCCTTCTCCTTGGTGAGGCTGCGGCGCGCCGTCCCCCTGCTGGAGCGTGTCCAGGGCACCAGGATTTCTGGCCTCTATGAATTTAGACTGAACACACAGAGTCTTCAGTTTAACTACAAGGGGGACGGCGGCATCTCTCTGCCGGAAAAATTACTGGCCAGCGCCGCCCTGCCGGGGGACTTGGTGCTGGACTATGGATTTTCCGGAGACAAGGAGGACATTCTGATTGACCGGTTCCGGGTGTCCAACCAGAACCTGGACTTCTCGTTGGAGGGCAGCTTCAACATTCCCAGCTTTCGGGCGGCGGGCTTTGCATTCCTGGAACGCTTTTCAGTTCCCGGCAGCGGGGAAATTTCGGCGGAGCTATACATCGATCCGCTGGACCGGGGCTTCACCTGCTTCGTGCCGCAGCTTTATTATGGGGATCGCAGCTTTACCGCCCTCCAGCTCACCATGATTCCAGACCAGGCAGCCAAGTCCTTTGACTTTGAGTTCGAGGCATCGGACTATTCCCGCATCGATTTCGGTATGCCAGGTCTCATTAAGGTATCTGGCAGCCTGCTGAATGAAGGGAAGCCCTATCTTCAGGCCAATCTGGGAATCAACGACTTCTTCATTGCCTCTGGGGTGGAGGCAGCCTCCTTCTTTGTGCCTCAGGAGCAGCGGGAAAAGTTGGAGTCCTTGGCAACGACCTTGGCTCCCTATGTCACCACCAACGAGCTGTATCTGTCCTCGGACTTTTCCTCCGTGAGCTACAACGTGGACTACTGGATTCTTGCGGATACCTCCAATGATGATAACCTGCTGATCTTCTCTTTCACCGGAAACGAATCCACGGTCTCCATCTCCCAGTTCGACTTGCTGTTTGCCGGCCAAAATGTGCAGATGACAGCTGGCCTTGACCTGGACGAAGGGTATTCCAGTGCCCTCTTTAATGCCAATGTGGCGGTGAACTCCGTTCCCTATTCTTTCTCCGGCTCCTATACCAATGGCTCCTGGCTGAATGTGACGGGGGACTATGGACTGAATGTCACCCTGTCCCTGGGTGGTGCTGACAATCTGCTGGAGGGACAGGTTTCCATGGATGAGCTGCCCATAGCCTTTGGTGACGCCATGGTGCTCTGCTCCCTTGACATGAGCGGCTTTGTTCCCCGCACCGAGCCTGCCGACTTCAGGGTTGATGTGTCCAATCTGAGCCTGCTGGAGGCATCCAACGTCATGCACACAAATCCCAGGCTTTCCATGTCGGGACAGGTGTCCAGCTACGGATTCATGCTGGACAGCTTCCTCTTCCAGGACACCGTGTCCTCCTTGGACGGCTCCGGCGGCATTATGTGGAGCTTGTTCGAGGGGGGGCTTGATTCTGCGGGAATCAGTCTGAGCCTGGCAAACCCGCTGAACAGTGAAACCTATAGCCTCGACGTGAGCGTTTCGAATCCAACCCAGAGTCCCTTCTCCCAATTGAATCTGTTCACCGACCTTTATTTCACTGCCCAGGTTGAGGTGAACAACCTGCCCATGGCACGGTTCCGCCACATGCAGAACGAGGGGAATGTAGCCAGCGGACGGGTCACTGCCATGGGAACCATCGACAATCCCTATATCTCCATCCAGATTGATCCCTCCTCCATCTCCTTTGGCGGTGTACCATTCAATGTATTTGCCACCGCGCGGCTGGAGGACGGCGACATTTTCCTGGACCAGACGGAGATTCGGTTTGGTGGACAGACTATCTCCGACATCTCGGCTCATTTCTCCCTGTCGGATTTTTCCGGTTCCCTCCATGCCCAGTACGACTCAAGCCTGGGCGATGTGTACACAATCGACGTGCCGCTGGACATAAACGTCACCAGCTCCAGGTCCCAGTCCGGAGACTTTGTGGATGATGGCGGAACCATGGGCAGTCTGCAGGGGGCATCCAGCGGGTTTATGGGTATTGTAAAGGTTCTGGCCAGCGGCCTGCCGGAGATGATATCCATCGATGCCAACGCCAATTTGGGCGGAACCTTCTTCAAGGATCCCCAGCCAGTTGGCCTTACTGTGGTACGTACACCGGGCTTCTACAGCATCAGCTCCAAGGACGACTTGGGTATCTCAGGCATTGTAACGGAGGAGGGGTTCATAAACCTGAATCTGGCCGAACGGATGCCCCTGCACGCTGTGGTTCAGGGGCAGATTGCCGACGAAAAGCTGGACATCCAGCTGCGGAACGTGTATTCGGATTTGTCCAAATTCACCGGACTGGTATCGTTTCCCTTCATCATGCTCCATGGCGGCCACCTGACGGGAAATCTCCATATAGGTGGAATCCTTGCGGATCCGGAATTCAACGGGCAGCTCCAGGCTGTGAACCTCACCATCAACTGTCCTGACTATGTTCCTGAACTGATGATAGCGCCAAATGCATTGATCACCTTCCAGGATAATGCCCTGATGCTGGACCACGTGTTCTTCAGGATAGCGAAGGGAAGTGCATATCTTGACTTGAAGCTGTTGATGGACCGGTGGATGCTGGATGTGCTGACCTTGGACATCAATACCCCCGCTGGTGTGATGGTTCCAGCCCTAGTGAATATTCCGGCTAAAGTTTCAGGAGCCCCTTCAGTACTTATCGACGGATACTCCACCTGCGATCTTGCAATTGAGGTTACCATGTCGTCAGTGGATGTGAGGGGCAGGTTCTTTGTTGACAATGTTGACATTGACATCATTTCGGGAGGGCTGCGGGGCCAGAGCACACGGCGGGAGGGCTTGGTGCATCCCAGCGAATCTGGTCGTTTTGCCGTCACCCTCGATTTGGGGGTTACGACCGGTCAGCACGTGGAGCTGTTTTTTGACCCCTTGCTTCGGGGTTTGATTGCTCCAAATACAAAGGGTATCCTCCGCTATGACTCCAGTGCTGGAACGTATTCTATACATAGCGATATTGTTTTGCGGGGCGGAGAGATAAGCTATCTCAACAGAAACTTTTATCTGCGAGAAGGTCGAGTTGTATTCACCGAGAACGACTCTTTGGATCCTATCATCACCGTTCGGGCGGAGATTCGTGAATACGATGAGATTGGCGAGCCGGTGCGTATTACTCTGTCTGCAGAGAACCAGCGTCTCAGTGCATTCTCTCCCACCTACACCTCTTCGCCACCAAAGTCAGAGATGGAGCTGATGCGGATTTTGGGACAAGCCCTCACTGCCGATGCCCAGTCTGGTCTGGATGTGTTGTTGTCGGGTGTGGACTATGGCTTCCAGATGCTGATTTTGCGTAGAATTGAAAACGCATTGCGTGATTTCCTTAAATTTGATATATTGTCCCTGCGAACCATGGGTCTGCAGAACAGTCTCAAGCAATGGCTTAATGTTGGTGGTGAAGATAATAGGCTTACTGTCGGTAACTTTTTTGACAATACCACTGTTTACATAGGTAAGTATTTCGGTAGTTCCATTTATGCTGATGCCATGCTTCACTTTGCCTACGATGAGAAGAAGGCTCTGGAAGAGGGGAGTGAATCTGGACTGATGTTCCAGCCGGAGATTGGATTGGAGATGGATTCGCCCTTTGGTACCATACGGTGGAGTATTGCTCCAGATGTAGGAAATATGCAGCATCTTTGGGTTCCGTCAACGTCCATCGGTATATCATGGAAATTTGCTTTGTAAGGATTGAATATGAAGAACAACAGGTGTATTTTTCGTAATCTTCTAGTTTATACTATTTTGTTAGCTGTGTCCGGGATGGTTTTTGCCCAGACCTCTGACACCTGGTATTATGGGAAGAAGATTAGGAACATCGAATTCAAGGGATTGGAGTATGTCAGTTCCATGGAACTGAGTGGAGTGACAACTCCCTTCATCGGCAAAGAATTCACCGATGAGTTGTACTTGGACCTGTTGAACAAGGTGTATGCCTTGGATTTGTTCGAGGACATTTCCCCCATAGCCCTTCCTGGGGATGCAAAGGGGAGTTCCGTGGTGGTGGAATTCACCGTGGTGGAAAAGCCCTTTGTCTCCAGCCTCAAATTCATCGGAAACCGCCATATCCGTGCCTCCGAGCTGAAGGAAACAATATCTACAAAGACCAAAAGTGTTTTCAACTCCAGTAGAATTCTCTTGGATGAGCGTGCCATTCGTGATTTGTATCTTAAGAAAGGGTATACCAATGTTCGGGTTTCCTCCTCCACTGAGATGAAAGATGACGGCGTGGAGATTACCTTCAACATTTCAGAGGGACGATCTACCGTAGTGAAGGAAATCAGCTTCATGGGAAATACTGTCGTATCCTACAAGACCCTCAAGGGGCTTCTGTCCATGAAGACTGCGGGACTCTTTTCCAAGGGTTCCTTCCAGGAAAGCCAGCTGGAAGTAGACAAGCAGGCCATCCTTTCCTACTATCAGAACCGTGGCTATGTGGATGTAGCCATCCTTGACGTGGTTCGTACCGTGACATATAACGAGATGGATGACTGTGACGAGCTCTCCATCCAATATGTTATTCAGGAGGGGGCCCAGTACACCTTCGCCGGTATCGTCTTCACAGGGAACACTATTTTTCCTACGGAACAGCTGCGGGGACTTGTGAAGTTGCAAAATGGAGATGTGTTCAACATGGGGCGCTTTCAGGAGGGACTGGTGGCTGTCACCGATTTGTACTATGAGAATGGCTATACCTCCAATTACTTCAATCCCATTGAGGACAAGAACGGTGAGACACGGCAGATTGCGGTGAATTTCATGATTATGGAGAATCCCCGTAGCCATATTGAGAATATCTTCATCAAGGGCAACGAGAAGACAAAGGAATATGTCATTCTCAGGGAGTTGCCCATTGAGTCGGGAGATATTTTCTCCAAGACAAAGATCACCTCCGGACTGAGAAATTTGTTCAACCTCCAGTTCTTCTCTGCCATTGTTCCTGAGATTGTGCAAGGCTCTGAGGAGAATCTGGTGGATTTGGTACTGAATCTGGAGGAGCAGTCCACCACTTCCATTGAATTCGGTGTTACCTTCTCCGGAATTGCAGACCCAGATGCCTTCCCCATATCGCTGTTTTTCAAGTGGCAGGATTCAAACCTCTTTGGTACCGGAAAGCTTATTTCTGCCAACACCACCCTTTCTACTGACACCCAGTCCATCAGCCTTGGCTATGGAGACTCCTGGTTCCTGGGGTTGCCTGTCAGTGTTAGTGCCAACCTTGGTGTGTCCCACTCAATCAACAATGCTCTGCGTTCAGTTATCATGCCTGATGGTACGGTGAACAAGACATCCTATTACATGAACTACAACCAGGTGACCATCGATTTGGGCGGGTCCGTTGGTCGTAGATGGGTTCCTGACTTTGCCATTTTCTCCCTTTCCGGTGGTATAAATGGCAGTATTCTGAGGAATTTCTATGATGAAAGCATTTATACCCCTGCTGATCCTACCATTGCAGATGTACAGGAGCGTTGGGGAATGCAGAACAGTATTTGGATTGCTGGCTCTGTAGATGATCGTGACTTATATTATGATCCCTCCAAGGGGTGGTTTGCAAAGCAGCAGTTTTCCTGGACAGGACTTGTTCCCGGACTGGAGACGCAATTCTTCCTGCGTAGCGATACAAAGGGGGAAATTTATTTTACCCTGCTGGATTTGCCCCTGTCCGAAACTTGGAGCCTGAAGTTCGTTCTGGCGGGACTCACCAGTCTTTCCTTTGTGGAGCCAACCCCCAACTCTGAACTGAGTGTCTCCAACATGTTGTACATTGATGGAATGTTTACCGGCCGGGGATGGAGTTCACTCTATGCAACCAACCGTGGTCGAGCCCTATGGAACAATACCCTGGAGCTGAGGATGCCGGTGGCTCCTGGTATTTTCTCATTGGACTTCTTCTTTGATGCGGCAGTCATCAAGGATACACCTCAGAATTTCTTCAAGAATTTGACGGGAGCAGATGTGTTCTACAGCTTTGGTCCCGGATTCCGGTTCTCCTTGCCCCAGTTCCCCCTGCGGATGATGCTGGCAAATACCTTCCAGGTGAAGAACGGTTCTGTCCACTGGCGCAATGGTTCCGGACCTGAATGGCAATTTGTTCTGTCATTCAACATTACCAATAGATAAGGAGTGGTAACGATGAACAAGAAATTTTTTGTGCTTGCTTTGCTCACCTTGGTTTTGTGTGGCTTTGCCGCTGCCCAGCAGATTACAAAATTCGGCGTGGTGGATACATCCCGTGTCTACGAGGCCTACTTTCGTGATACAGGGCCTGTACGGAATTATGAGAAAAAAAAGGCTGATTTCCAGAAGCAAATTGATAGTCTCACCCAAGAGCTGAAGAATCTTCAGACCCAGCGGGCGGAGGCACTGAAGAACAAGAACGAGGCTGCTGTCCAGCGACTTGACTCCCAGATTACCCAGCAGACTGAGTATCTGAAGGAATATACCAATGCTAAGAACATGGAGCTGGACAGCCTCCGCCGTTCCCTCCAGTCCTCTGACAGCTTCTATCAGAAACTGTATAACACTCTGGAACGGATTGCTGAGGGCGGCGGCTACAGTATGATCTTGAGTTTGCAGGATTCCAATTCCATCCTCTGGTACAGTCCTTCCGTAGACGTTACTGACGAGGTGATCAGCGCACTGGGATTGTAGCCTATGGCAGAAGCGACCCCCATGATGCTCCAGTACCGGGGCCTCAAGGAGCAGCATCCAGACCAGGTGCTTTTCTTCCGGCTGGGTGACTTCTACGAGATGTTCGACTCGGATGCCGTGGAGGTTTCCCGGCTTTTGAATTTGACGCTCACCCATCGTGCCGGACAGCCCATGTGCGGTATTCCCTACCACGCCTCCAAGGTGTATATTGCCCGGCTTCTGCGGCTGGGAAAAAAGATTGCCATCTGCGAGCAGGTGTCCATGCCCCAGGGAGGACGGACGCTGGCGGAGCGGAAGGTGGTGGAGATCATCACTCCCGGCACGGCGGTGGAGGAGGATTATCTGGAGCAGGGGAGCCACAACTACCTTGCCAGTTTGTGCTGCAGCCGGGGTAGGGCGGGCTTTGCCTTCATCGATGTGAGCACCGGTTCCTTTTCCGCCACCAGCTGGAGTCTTTCCCAGATGGCCCAGGAATTTGCCAAGGAGCTGGGGCGGTGTTCCCCACGGGAGCTGCTGCTTCCCCTGTCTTTGCGGGAGCAGCAGGTGGTGCAGCAGGTGCTGGAGGGGCATCCATCCATTTCCATCTCCTATTATCCCGACTGGCATTTTTCTGCGGAGCTCTCCTACAAGCAGCTGGTGGACCAGTTCCAAACGGCAAACCTGCGCTCCTTTTCTCTGACAGAAACCTCCGCCGAAGTACCAGCCGCAGGTTTTCTACTGGACTACCTTTCCAAGAATTTCAACTCCACCTTGCCCCATATTCGGGGAATTTCGGTGTATTGCGACAGCGACTTTGTGGTGATTGATGACTCTTCTCGCCGTAACATGGAGCTGGTGGCCAATCTGCGGGATGGCTCCCTACAGTACAGTTTGCTGGAAACGGTGAATTTCTGTGTCACTGCAATGGGAAAACGCCTGCTGCGGAGCTGGATTCTTGCCCCCCTCCGTGACTGCCAGAAGATCCGTTCCCGTCAGTATCTGGTGGCGGAGTTGGTGAGCCAGCGGAGTCTTTTGCGGGAGGTGCGGGAGCGGCTGGGAGCCATCCTTGATGTGGAGCGTCTGGCGGGCCGTGTGGCCATGGACCGTGCCCACGGAAAGGATGTGCTGGCGTTGGGGGCAAGCCTTGCCTCTTGGATTCAGGTTCGCCACCTGTTGGACCAGCATCATTTTGGCGGAACTGACACGGAGCTTGCCCAGAAGCTGGTGGAGATGATTGGCCTCAGCATTGCCGAGGATGCTCCCATCCTTTTGACGGAGGGTGGGCTCATGAAGCGGGGCTGGTCGGCGGAATTGGACCACCTCCTGGACGTGCGGGACAACTTCAACAGCATCCTGGACTCTTACGTGGAGGAGGAGCGGCAGGCTACTGGACTTTCAGGCTTGAAAGTGCGCTACAACCGCATCTCCGGCTACTACATCGAGGTTTCCCTAGCAAAGCTGGACAGTGTGCCGGATCATTTTATACTTCGCCGCTCCATGGTGAACGGCAACCGCTACACTACAGTGCGGCTGCAGGAGCTGGAGCAGGAGCTGAATTCCGCCCAGGGCTGCATTATTGAGTTGGAGCGGAAGCTCTTTCTTGAGGTGCGGGATAAAATTAAGGAACAGACCAGCTATCTCTTCCAGCTGGCCACTGAGATGGCCTACAGCGACTGCATTGCGGCCCTTGCTCAGGCGGCGATAGAAAACAAGTGGGTGCAGCCGGAGCTGGAAGAGAATGGTGTCACAGAAATAAAGGGTGGTCGTCATCCTGTGGTGGAGGCCCATCTCCCCTCTGGAGAATTTGTTCCCAACGATGGATTCTTTTCCCAAGAAAAGTATTTTGCCCTCATTACCGGCCCCAACATGGCGGGAAAGAGCACCTACCTGCGACAGACAGCCCTCATCACCTTGCTGGCCCAGATAGGCTCCTTTGTACCGGCTGATAGCGCCAGAATTCGGCTGGTGGATAAGATTTTTTGCCGGGTGGGGGCCTCTGACAATCTGGCGAAGGGGGAGTCCACCTTCTTGGTGGAAATGACGGAGACGGCCCACATCCTTCGTTCCGCTACCAATAAAAGTTTGGTGATTATGGACGAGGTGGGGCGGGGAACCTCCACCCAGGACGGGCTTTCCATCGCCTGGGCTGTTTCGGAATATTTGCTGAACAAGATCCGTTGCATCACCTTGTTCGCCACCCACTACCATGAGCTGACCTGCCTTGAGCATCCGGCCCTGGTTCCCCTGTGCCTTGAGGTGTTGGAGCAGGAGGGTCGCATCACCTTTATGAAGAAGATTAAGGCCGGGGCGGTGGCCAACTCCTACGGAATCCACGTGGCCCAGCTGGCAGGCATTCCCCAGGAGGTCATTGTACGGTCGGAAGCCTTGCTGCAGGAGATTGCCCAGAAGGTGGGGCCACGGCTTTCTGGTGGCATCCAGCAGATGGGAATTGGAACGCAAGAGGATTTTTGTGGGGCGGCATCTCCTCCATCGGTGGTGGTAAATGCCTCCGACTATGGTGAACAGCGGTCGGAAGCTAAAAGCTTCCAGTCTCCTGGCCTCTTCTCCGACGAGGAGCTGATTCTGGATGAAATTCTTTCCACCGACACGGACAATCTGCCACCCATCGAGGCTCTGCTGAAGATATCCCGCTGGAAAAAGGTCCTTTCCGGGCAGTGACAAGTGGTTTGTGCGGCAGACAATGCCATGTACAAGGACAAGAGGAGGGGTTTGGAGGCTTATATCCGCTGTCCTGCGTTTTTTTCACAAAAAAAAGCAATTCATCTGGTCAACTTGTCAGAAAATGACTCTTCTCACTCTACAATATATATATGAAGTCTATCAAAAAAATTGCCTATTCACTTTGGAATGGCTCCGGTGGCCTCTTGTCCCTGCTGTCAGGGGGCCACACCTGCCTGTGCTGTGGACGGCATGCCGTCATGGCTCCTCTGTGCAGTGAGTGTCAGCAGGAACGGCTTTTCCGCTGGACTGGTGCCAAGGAACGGTGCTCTTGCTGCGGACGGGAGCTTGTCTCTGAAATCGGGCTCTGTACCACCTGCCGGAACCAGCCCCTGCTGACCCACACTGATGGGGTTCTGCCCATCCTCAGCTATCGTCTGTGGAAGAAGGAGCTGCTGTTCTCCTGGAAAACGGCAGGAATGCGGCAGCTTTCCCCAGTGTTGGCCCGGCTGATGGCAGATTTCTTGCGGAAGGAAGTGCCGGAGCTGGTTGATGTGCCGCTGGTTCCCGTTCCTCCCAGAAAGGGCAAGGTTCGTCGTCAGGGGTGGGACCAGGTGCAGGAGCTGTGTAGCTACCTTCATGCAAACCATGGATTTCAGGTGATGCCCCTGCTGGAGCGGAAGACGGTGGTGCAGCAGAAGAAGCTGGACAGGAAGTGCCGCCTGGAGAACCTGGGGCAGGCCTATGGTGTGGATAAGAAACGGCTGTCCAGAATCACCCTTCCCAAAAGCGTGATTCTGGTGGACGACATCCTCACCACCGGTGTCACCCTGGAAACCTGTGCCCGCGCCCTCAAAGAAGCTGGTGTGGAGCAGGTGGTGGCCTGCACCTTGTTTTACGTAATCTGAGTGGGCAGCCGCTGTCCTGTAAGAGGATGGTGGTGGGCTTCGTCTATGGTTCTTGCTCTGGGGCCACCAGTTTTCCCTTGTACAGGACCTTGGGATATACCACCAGATGGAGCTTTTTCTCGGCGGCGGCCAGCTGGCGCATTTCATAGCCATCTCCAATGACGATGTTCAGGCCCGATTTGCCGTTGCGACCTGTCCGTCCCGCCCGGTGAACAAAGAAATCCAGGTTGGAGGGCATGTCCAGCTGGATGATGTGGGTTACATCGGGAATATCAAGTCCACGGGCCGCCAGGTCACTGGTGATGAGGACAGGACAGCTTCCCTTTCGGAACTGGTCTAGGGCCTGCTTGCGCTTCACCTTGTCCTGCTTGGCATGGAGGGCGCTGCACTGCATCTTCTTGTAGGTGAGCTTGGAGAGGATGATGTCCACATCAGCAGGCCGGGCGGTAAAGACCATGGCCTTCAGTGGCGGCCCCTTGGTGGCGGCCCCCATTTCTGCCACCAAAAGTCTTCGCAAGGTATCCACCTTGTCACGGGTCTCGCTGTAGATGGCGATGTGGGTGATTTTCTTCTGGAGGATGTCCTCCGGTGGAAGGATGCGTTTTTCCAGTTCACCCTCATCCTGCTGGCGTCTCACCAGGGACTGGATTATTTTCTCTGTCTTGCCATTGATGGTGGCGGAACAGGCTGCCAGCTGTACCTCCGCTGGCAGGGCCTGGCAGAGGGCGGTGGTGTCGTCCCGCAGCTCTGGCGCCAAAAGTCGATCCGCCTCATCCAGCACAATAGCCTTTACCTGATGCACCTTCAGTTTTTTCAGGTATACCAGCTCCATCAGTCGGGCGGCACCACCAACGGCAATCAAGGGCTTTTTCTTCAGCATTTCCACCTGACGCTTTATTGGTGCGCCGCCAATCAATAGCACCGCAGGTATGTCCGTCACCAGCTGAATCTGGCTTTTGATTTGGGACGCAAGCTCGTGGGTGGGGGCCACAATCAGCAGCTGGATTTGTTGTATGCTCTCGTCAATCTGCTGCAGCAGGGGAAGGAGGTAGGCCAGTGTTTTGCCGGTTCCCGTCTCAGACTGGAACACCAGGGATCTTCCCTGGGAAAGGGGAGGGATAACCTGCTGCTGTACCGTAGTAGGAGTGGTGATGGAAAGAGCGGCCAGGCGCTCCACCAACTGGGGAGCAATCCCCAGCTCTTGAAATGTCACGTGATTGTCCATGGGGGAACTATAGCATATTTGTGGCTGATGTGCTACAATTCAAGGTATGAAGATTGGAATAGATACCTTTGGCTGTGGCCATGGGCAGTCAGGAGTGGGACTGTATCTCATGTCCCTCATTGCGAATTTTCCCAAGGACGAACAACTTCACTTTCACCTTTTCGGCTCTAAAATCGACAAATACACATTCATCTCCAACTCAGGCAATTTTTCGTATTCTACTGTCTCCATTCCCGACAGTTCCGTGGCGGAATTCCTGTGGCACTCCTCCCGTTGTGGCAGCTTTGTGGCAAAACAGGGATATGACGTCACCTTCTATGCTGGCGGCCCCCGTTTTGCCGCCACCTCCTACAAGTCTCCCGGTGTCATTGTGGTGAACGATGTTGTCTCCGAGCTGCCGGAGATGAAAAGCCCCCTGAGCTCCCTCCAGATAA
>CAMGSV010000037.1 GCA_946061495.1 uncultured Spirochaetales bacterium
CTGGCAATCACCGGCTTGCTGGCATTGGCGGGCTGCAAGACGGAGGTGGACACCAACCAGTTCACCTCAGCAGGAGGAGCCCAAGGTCACCGTGGAGGCAGAGACTCCCCCTACATTAGGAGTGCGTGTGTTTAATGCTACTGATGCTGGTCTGAAGATACAGCTACCAAGCAGTTTTGTAGATGGAAGCCGTCTCCCTTTTTTGTGGGGGAGGGCGAGGCTCACCCCAGCACCGCTGCCCGCAGGATTGCGTTTATCCGTGTCTGGTAGCCCTTGCCCTGAGCCTTCAGGGCCTCCAGCACGTCCACATCAATCTTTCGGTGAACGTCAGCCTTCTTCACCCGCACCGTAACATCGTACCAATCAGGATGAAGGTCATACCAAGGCTTCAATCGTTCCAGCTCCTCTTTTGTAAGCTTCGGGCAGTCGGAAAAATCTGTTGTCTGTGTCTTGTTGAACTGTTCCAGTTCATCGGGGACGGCTTGTATTCTCGCACCTCATCTAAGGTCATAGTTACGGTAGTACTCATTGATTGCCTCCTGTTGAGCCTTGCGTGCGGAAATTAACCGTATGGCCTCTTTCCTTTCGGTCTATATCACTACTAACACCTTGTCCACCAATCCAATGACTTTGTATCGGTCTTCGGAGTCGGTGGAATGCTCTCTGTCAAATACGTTTCTTGTCTAGAAAAACCTTTGCTGCCAAAGGGAAGGATACTCCATGTTTTTGCAAGTTTGTCGTGTTCTTGTCCGCATCCCATTCAAAAACCTTAGTCTCACCTAGTTAAAGTCTACATTTGTAAAATGTACATTGTCAATGAGGAACGCCTGCCCTTGCAAAAGACTTCCCATCTAAGGCTGCCTTGCTCCCTTGCCTTAATCCCCGTGCCGTGGTATCCTAGTCAAGGTTGATTCCACTGGGGCTCAGTGGCTGGGTCCGACTGGAACGGTACATGAATGCAAGACAAGGAGTAATCCTATGGACAAGAAGAATACCGCCATCCTGTGGGACATTGAGAACGTAACTCCTCCTTCAGGAACAAATTATATTCAGTCAATCATCGACAAGATTTCCGAGACGGGGAGCATTTCCTACGCTATGGCCTTTGGCGACTGGAACAAGGGCAACATCAGGAACATTGCCTCCGAGCTGGCGGCCAACAGCTTTGAGCTCATCCACATTCCCGCCTCCCGCAAGGACAGCTCCGACATGTCCATGGTGGCCCACGGCGTGGAGCTGATTTTCCAGTATCCCCACGTGGGCCGCTACGTCCTCATCACTGGCGACGCTGATTTCCGCCCCCTGCTGCTTTCCCTACGAAAGTACGGCAAGGAGACCCTCATCGTCTGTGACGTGAAGCGGAACGCCTCCGAGGATCTGCTGAAGATGGCGGACGAGTACCTGGACTATCGGGAGATTATCTCCGAGGACGACGACTCCGACGATGAGAAGGATGACGACAAGGGGCGGTTTGCCAAGGAGCAGGCCGAGCAGAAGCTCACCAAGGAGCAGGCCTTTGAGCTTTTGCAGGAGGCGGTGAATATGATGGTGACGGAGAAGGGCGGCAAACCGGCTCCCATCAGCGCGGTGAAAATCCGCATGAAGCTGCTGAATGCTGCCTTTGACGAGCGCAAGCTTGGCTTCCGCAGCTGGAAGTCCTTTGTCAACAGCGCCGTCAAGCAGAGTCACGTCCGCTACGCCGGCATTGACGAGGCCAACCTGATGCTGGACGGAGAGGCCGCCGCCAAGCTGATTCCTGAGGTCTTTGCCGCCCTGTTGAAAGTGCTGCCGCCTCCTGGCTCCAGCGAGGAGACCGGCTGGGTGCGCTTTGACGAGGTGGCCAAGAAGCTGCCCTACCGCAAGCTGGGCTACAACCAGTTCAAGAAGCTTGCCCTGGATGCGGAAAAGCGTGGCTTTGTGCTGGTGCGCAACAGCGGCAGCAACTGGCAGATGAAGAAAAACCAGAGCTAGTCTGGCTTTGGTGCTGACCGTGCCTGCATGTGGCCGATGGAAGAAATGTCCGGGCTTGACGGGGCAAGGTTTTAGTCATCATAATGGCCACGGCAAGCCTTTACGATTATTGTGTCGTCCGCAAATTCATAGACGAGCCGGTTCTCGCCGTCTATCCGCCTGCTGAACTCGTCATCCTTGTGCTTGAGTCTCTCCGGCTTGCCCTCTCCCTCCAGCGGTCCCTCGTAGCCAATGCTTTTGAGCAGGCGGTTTATCTTCTGGAGGGTTTTCTTGTCCTGACACTGCCAGTACAGGTGTGTGCAAAGCCCGTTTCCGTAAATGTAATCCTGCTCATTCTGCCGCCATGGCCTCACGATCTTCCATCGTCTTCACGGCAACCCGTCCCTCCTTGAGTTGACGGTCGCTTTCGTCAAGCATGGCGAGGTAGGCCATGTTGTTGCGGGCCTTCTCCAGCTCCTTGTATTCCTGCTCCGACAGGATGACCACGTTCTTGTTCTCCTTGCGGGGAACAATCACCACCTCGCCGCCAAAGGCCAGGTCAAAATATTTCTTGATGTTTGAGCGCAGCTCCATCTGCTTTACAATAGTCATAGCGTTCTCCTCAAAAATAAAGTGTACCGATTTAAGTGCTTAAAAACGTACCATTATCAATATACTCGGAGAAGAGCCTGCTATCAACAAAAAAATGGGGATTGATTTTCCGGCAAATATTGACAGGAGGGGGCTTTTCTTCGTACCTTTACCTATATCTCATCAAGGAGGAATCAACAATGAAATATGTATATGCCAGTCGTCAGGGGCATACCGAGAAATTGGTTCAGGCCCTGGGACTTGATGCGGTAAAGCTTGAGGAAGGAACGCCTGCAATGGAGGAGGACTTCATCATCTTCACCTACACCGACGGAAAGGGCGTTGTCCCCAAAATTGTGGAGGAGTACCTGAAGGTCTGTGGCCAAAAACTGAAGGGTGTTGTGGCCACAGGCAACAGGGAGCGCCACGCAGACACCTTCTGCTGGGCTGGTGACATCATCGCCAAGGACTACAATGTGCCCTGCTTGGGTAAGGTGGACGGCGAGGGAACCGCAGAGGATCATGCAGCCTTGAAGCAGGCATTGGGCCTGTAATTCCCCATACAAACAAGAAGGCCACCGAGGCAGTGCATCGTGATATGTCCCCCTTTTACTGGACAAAAATAAAAAAAAAGGAGACTTGCAATGCAAATCTCCATACATGGAAATAATGCCCTTAGTGCCAACGGCTACACAGCAATACAAATGCTTGCAGAACAAAATATTCCCTCTGTTATATTCTCTAGCAATGCTACAGGAGCCTGTATAGAAAAGGCACTCAGTATACAAGGGGGCGGAGCTACAGAAAATAT
Source organism: uncultured Spirochaetales bacterium (assembly GCA_946061495.1). Taxonomy (GTDB): domain Bacteria; phylum Spirochaetota; class Spirochaetia; order Treponematales; family Treponemataceae; genus Treponema_F. The sequence goes on from CAMGSV010000037.1 coordinate 3,353, forward strand.
TGTCTTATAACATAAAGGAATTGCGGAGCCTGCGGGGAATCAGCCAGATGAAGCTGGCGGAAAAGGCGGATCTGTCGGTGAGCTATGTCTGCGACATAGAAAGCGGCAGGCGGTGGGGAACCCCGGAAACCTTTACCCGGCTGGCAAATGCCTTGGAGGTGAGTCCCTTCGAGCTGCTCCTGCCCAAAAGCCATAATCCACCAGCCGCTGTCTCCAGCAAGGTGCCTCCCCATCTGATGGCTCAGTGCTATGCCACCGTAAGGAGCCAGCTGCAGGAGAACATCACCCAAGCCGTAGCCGCCGCCATAACCACCACCTTCCTGGGAGAATCTGACTAGAGAAGCCTCCCGCTCCCTTTCTCACAGCACGTACTTCTCCACAAAGCGGGCAAGGCCGTCTTCGTTGTTGGAGAATTCAGTTACGTAGCGAGCCTGATCCTTGATGACATCTAGTCCGTTTATCATAGAGACGCTTAATCCAGCTAGCCGAATCATGGACTCGTCGTTCATGCTGTCTCCAAAGGACATAGCATGTTCATTGGGAATGGCAAGGCGGCTGCACAGCCATTGCAGAGCCTCTCCCTTGCCACAGTTGTAGGGCATGATTTCCAGGAAATAGGGCTTGCTGATAAAGATGACGCAACGGGAGCCGATGTTTTCCCGCAGCTCATCCTGCAAACGGAGCAGGACTTCTGGCTCTCCGGGAATCACCATCTTGGGATGGCCTTGCCGCAGCAGGGCGGGGAAATCCTGCACCACCTCCATGTGGAGGCCCGTAAGCCCCACATCCACCTGGGTCCACTTGTTGTCCTGGGGCGTGAAGATGGTGGTGGGGTTGTACACCTCTGGGAACAGGCCGTAGCCGCTGGCAATCTCGTGAGCCTCCAGCAGGATTTCCGGCTCCACGGTGCGGTAGAGAATTTCCCGCCGCAGGTGCAGGTCATAGATCACCGCCCCGTTCTGTGCGATGATGAAGCGGCCCTGCTCCAGTCCGGCAATCTCCAATTGACGCACAAAGGGCAGGATGGCATTGTCCGTGCGGCCGGAGCAGAGGGTGACATAGATTCCAGCGGCGGCAGCCTTCTGCAGTGTCTGGACGGTGTAGGGCGAGATGGTGAGGTCTTCCCGCAAAAGGGTGTCGTCCAAGTCAATGGCCATAATCTTTGCAGGGAGCTTGCCTTCAGGAAGCCTTCCTGAAGAAGACCTGTTCAGGGAAAAGTTGCGAGGGTCATTCATGGGAATGAGTATACCACAGGGAAAATGGTTGGAGAAGTGGGCAGGTGGAACGTGATTCAATGCGAACACTTGACCTCACCTGATTCCCGATATACAATATACGTAGACACCTGCCAGCTTGCTATTGCTGGAGATTGTTTCCAGCCAGAACTGCTCGTTGGGCGGGTGTTAATTTTTTTATGTCGGGTGGATATACAATCACCTGCCCTTCACGAATATCTTTTCAGAATACTGTCCTGACAAGATGCACTGACAGTGCTTCCCCATGGGGCGGTATTTCTACCCCAATCAGAATTGTTCGTCCCATCTTTAGAAAAATATTGTAGATGATGTCTGAATTGTTATATTTTGTAACAATGCATTTACTTGCATCTCCTAAGCTTCTACAAATCGCCCGCCATTCGTCACATGAAAAGACATGATCCTTATCCTTATGTCTATGGCGAGAAATTTTACCATAAGATATCATCAGTTTGCCGCCTGTCAAACCTATCGACTTGAAATCTTTCGGGGTATATGCAAGCAGGAAAAAGCCCCGCCTCAAGTTTTCCTTTTGTCTTTCCGTGCCATGCAGTATCGTCTCAATGACATCTGCCAGAAGACGAATCTGATTCTTATGGGATTTGTTCTGTGACAAACTATCGCCCATGGAAGACATTGCAGTATTCATGGGAATGAGTATACCACAGGGAAAATGGTTGGAGAAGTGGGCAGAGTACCTTGACCTCACCCACTCTCCAAGGGAAATTAGTTTCCTCCAGGTGCCACCGCCCCCTCCGCCACGTATTTTTTTAGCTGGGCGGCGGCCACCTTGGGATTGGTGATGACCGACGGCCCCCCAATGCAGCCCCCCTCGCAGGCCATCACCTCAATGAGGTTGGGGCTCTGGTCCGTGTACGGGAGGGTTCCTGCGTTCATCTTGCCGAAGGTGGCCAGCTGCTTCATGCCGCCGCCGGTAAGGCCGTTGATAACTGCCGCCCGCAACTTTTCAGGGTGCTTGAGCCGTACCCGCACTGCCTCGGCAACGCCACCGCTGGCGGCAAAGCCACGACCAGTGGCGCTGGGCACAATGGAGCCAGGCTCCGCCTCCACCGTAGCCACATCCACGCCCTTGGCCACAAAAAAGGCTCCAACTTCTTCCACGGAAAGGACATAATCCACAAACTCGTCGTCCATGCCCTCCCGTCGCTTGGCAAGACAGGGCCCAATGAACACAGTGACGCAATCTGGGTCGGCACGGCGGGCCAGCTCTGCGGTGTAGTGCATAGGGGTTCGGGTCTCGGAAATGCAGGATTCCAGCTCCGGCACATGGCGGCGCACCGCCCGCACGTAGGCAGGACAGCAGGAGGTGGTCATCATCTTGTGGCCCGCCTCCATCCGCTCCTCGAATTCCTTGGCCTCGTTGTCGGAGGTGATGTCCGCGCCAATGGCCACCTCCCAGACGCGGGAGAAGCCCAGCTGCTTCAAGGCACCTTCCAGCTGGCCGGGAACCACCCGGAACTGGGCAGCGATGGAGGGTGCGTACAGAGCCACTACCTTTCGGCCGTTCATGATGTGCTTGATAACATCCACCAGCTGACTCTTGTCCATCATGGCACCAAAGGGACATTCCCGCATGCAGTTGCCACAGAAAATGCACTTGTGGTAGTCAATCTGTTCCTTGCCGTGCTCGTCCTTGGTGATGGCTCCCACCGGGCAGGACTCCTCACAGGGCACGGGAATCTTGATGATGGCGTGGTAGGGACAGTTCTGCATACACAGGCCGCAGTTCACACAGTCGTCCTCGTCAATGTGGGCACGTCCATTCTTGATTTCGATACACTTCTTGCCACAGTTGGTGATGCAGGGACGAGCAAGACATGCCTGGCAGGCATTGGTCACCATGTAGTGGGCTTTGACGCAGGCGTTGCAGGCTTCATGGAGCACCGTCAGCATGGGCCAGGTGGGCTTTTCCCGCTCCAAGGCCTCCTTAGCGAATTCCGCCAGCTTCTTCTCGTCGTCGTAGTCCTCCACACTGTGGCCCAGCCGAGCCATGACCCGCATCCGCAAAATCTCACGGTCGTGGTAGATGCAGCAGCGCACTGGCTCCTTTCCCAAGGGCGCCATCTCTCTGGGAATGTAATGCACCCCCTCCTCCAGCTTTCCTTCCAGCTGGAGCTTTGCAATCCGAACCAGAATCTCTCGCTTGAGATGAGCCGCCTGGTTGTTTATGTTCAGCATAATTACGTCTCCTGATAAAATAGTATCTCGCCAGCATCAATGGCGGTGACTTGTGCTGTCAATCGGAAAAGAACAGCGGCAGCATGATTTTGGAAGCGTCCATCACCAAGTGGACTGTTCCCGTACAGATTGACACCTTACTTTTTTTCTTATCGAGTGCCTCCATTCCTCTCTCGTATAGCATAATATATTGTCTTCACCACAAACCAGATTCTGTCGCAGTTCAGGAAATGCTCCACGATGCAGGTTGCAGCATTAGGCTACAGTCTCATTCTATAAATTATTATCGATTAAGTCAAGAAAAAACTTGACACTTTTCATTGAACGGGGTATCTTCCTGGGGCGCAGTTTATGATTCCTCAAAAACTCCTGCGCGGTACAAATTAAAATCCTTAAGGAGGAGACATGAAAAAAATTTGCCAATTGGTTCGTCGGGAGCACGAGGACTTCAAGCTTCTGATGCGCAGCATTCCTTCCCTCACCATTACCCTGTTCGTTCTCTCGGTAGTCTGTGCCAATTTGATGGCCAACAAGGAATTGGTGAACTACAAGTACGTGGCGGTGGACTGCGGCACCGTGTTCAGCTGGATTATGTTCCTGTGCATGGATGTTATCTGCAAGCGGTGGGGTGGCAGAGCCGCCATGAAGGTTTCCCTGCTGGCACTGGCCATCAATCTGGGAGTCTGCGGAAGCTTTGCCCTGCTGGCACTGGCTCCCGGCAAATGGGGCTCCTTCTACCACAGCGGCCTGCTGGAGGTGAACACCGCCCTCAATGCCACCTTCGGCGGCTCCTGGTACGTGGTGCTGGGCTCCTCCATAGCCTTTCTCATTTCATCCGCCGTGAATGCCCTGCTGAACAGCGCCATCGGTGCCGCCACAAAGCTGGGGGGCTTCAAGGCCTTTGCCCTGCGATCCTACCTGTCCACGGCGGTGGCTCAGCTGGTGGACAACCTGATCTTCACCACCCTGGTTTCAAAAATCTTTTTTGGCTGGACCTGGACTCAAGTACTGGTCTGCGCCCTGATACAAGCCGCCTGGGAACTGCTGTGCGAGGTTTTGTTCTCCGGCATAGGCTACAAGGTGGTGTGCAGCTGGGAGCAGGAGCAGGTGGGTCAAGACTACTTGAATAAATCCGAGTGACCGCCTGTATCAACAAGCGTCAAAGTGAGAACTGATTTCTGTTTCAGATACACAAGCAACCAATCAGGTTGTATATGACATTCCCTGAACATTTTCATGGAGCCTGATAACTGATGGTCTGTGAATTTTTCTTCCAAGGGAATGTCATATCTCAACTTGTCAACAACTTCTTCAAGCAATGAAATATTTAAACCCACGCTTTATTGCGAGTTTATAGCTTTTCTTGAACTGGGTAGTCCTTTTGACAATGTACATCATCTGTTTAAATCTGCAAAAAGGGCATTTAAATCAGTATATCCCTCTACAGAGGAATCATCACATATTTGCAAGGCTTCTTGCATTGCAGCTTCTAGTTGTAAACTTGGTTGAATGTCTTTCGCTCTATCTTGTTGGTAGCGATACACAACATATCTAATGATAGAAGAAATTTCCTCTAGGCAGGCTTCTGGTGCCGCTTTCACCTGCTCCAAAACTGTTTCGTAAGACATGGCCAACTCCTCTTCGATAGTATAACAAATTTCTATGCAGATTTACAGAGGCCATGAGAACGTCCAGCATAACCTCCCCCGTCTCCACACCGGGGAGCCCTCCTCCTATATATTTCTACACCTCATCCTCGCCAAACAAAATGGTGGCCTCTTGGGCGTAGATGTCAAAGGGTTCATCTTCCGCCGGTGAGGAAGCAGGTCCCTTGGCACCAGCAGTGCGTCCTGCACCACCACTCTGGCCCCGCACCGAAGCATTCTTTTTTCTCGCACCTGAGCTTGTAGAACCAGCCCGGCTGGAAGGAGCTCCACCATCCTGCGATGCAGTGCCACCAGTTGCCCCATTCTTTGCCACGGTGTTTGACCCGGCCTTGGTGGAGCGGGCATTATGGGGAGAATGGGCGGTGAGAAAGCCAAAGAGACTTCCACAGACCCCACCGGCAGTATGGGCCAGGGAAGACACGTTCGCCTCCTGGGACACCACCAGCAGCTCCCGCCCCATGTACAGGGCCAGCACCAGCAGGAAGGTCAGGGGAATCTGATACTTGCTGATGGCAGTAAAGGACGAAAGCAGAATCATCATAAAGGCAATGCCACTGGCTCCCAGCAGAGGACGGGAGATGAAACACACGTTCAGCACCCCAGTCACCAGGTCGGTGATGACAATCATCACCGTCAGCATGACCGAGCCATACCGCTCCTCCAGCAGTGGCCCCAGCAGCAGAATAAAGGACAGGTTGCCCAGCAGATGCTCCCAGTCCTGATGCCCCAGCACATGGGTAAAGAGCCTGAAATAGTCCCCCACGTTAGTCCAGTCAAACCCCACCTCAGAGCCAATCTTTCCCGGCGCCGTAAACAACCATTCCGTAAAGCCCGGCATAAAACGCTCCAAAACCATCACCGCCACCGTCGCAAGGGAAAAGGTGAGGGTCACCGGCGCATTGTACATGATTCTCAGCCTGGCCCGCTTCTTCTTCTTTGCCATGCTAGTCCTCTATCTCCACCACCACGGGGCAATGGTCGGAGCCCATCACATCGGCAAGGATATTTGAAGACAAAACCTTATCTTCAAAGGAATTGTTCACACACTGGTAGTCAATGCGCCACCCGATGTTCTTTTCCCGGGCCTTGAACCGGTAGCTCCACCAGGTATACTGCTTCGGCTCCTGACAAAACTTGCGGAAGGTGTCGCAGTAGCCGCTGCTCACAAAAGATTCCATCCAGTCCCGCTCCTCCGGCAAGTAGCCGGGATTCTTCTCGTTTGCTTTAGGATTCGCCAAATCAATGGGCTTGTGGGCAACGTTATAGTCTCCGCACAGCACCACGTCAAAGCCCTCCGCCACCAGCCTGTCGCAGAACTCCTTCATGGCCTTGCAAAAGCCCAGCTTGTAGTCCAGCCGGGCCCCCGCATCCTGACTGTTGGGGAAATAGGCGCTGATTACCGCCAGCTTGCCGTACTTGGCCACCAGTACCCGGCCCTCGTCGTCATATTCCGGCACACCCATAATCTCCACGGCATCAGGCTCCGTCCGGCTGTAGATTGCGGTGCCAGAATAACCAGCTTTTTGGGCGCTTGCCCAGTAGGAAAAATAGGTGCCCCCCTCCCAAACGGGGGCCAAAAGCTCCTCTGAAAGCTGCTCCTTGCGAGCCTTTGTCTCTTGAATGCACACCACATCGGCACCAGAGGCAGCAATCCAGGGCAGAAACCCCTTCTTCTCCACCGCCCGGATGCCGTTCACGTTCCAGGAAATAATTCTTTTCATGGCTGGCAGTCTACCACAAAAAGCCGTGTTGATTAAAGCCCGCTCATAAGATATGCTGACACCATGAAACTCTGGATCAAATACCTTATTGGCATCGCCTTGGGTCTCCTGGCGGCTGTCATCATCCCCATGGAAAACCGACTGGTCTCCAACACACTGGATTTCCTCACAGAATTCGCCATTCGGTTCGGACGATATACATTGCTTCCCACCCTCTTCTTTGGAGTGGCTATCTCCGTGTTCAAGCTCAGAACAGGAAACCGCTTCTGGTCCGTGGGCATGTGGCTCCTGGTGGTGCTGGTGGCAACAGCCGTCACCCTGACCCTGGTGGGACTCCTGTCTATCCTGATTGTGCGGCTGCCCCGCATCCCCATCCCCACTGGCAAGGTAACGGAGATTGCCTCCATAAACCTGCGTGACCTGGTGATGAACCTACTGCCCTTCTCCAGCTTCCAGTCGTTGCTGGACGGTGTGTATCTGCTACCGGCCTTTGTACTGGCGGGACTGGCCGGTGCCGGCTGCTCCGTGGATGTAGGAGACTCAAAGTCCGCCGTCTCCCTCTTCGACTCCCTGGCCAGGGTCTCCTACGACGTCATGAGCTTCTTCGTGGACATGGTGGCCGTAGGAATGATTGCCATTTCCTGCTACTGGATGGTGGATGCCCTGGCAGTATTCAAGGCGGGAATGTACCTTCCCCTCATCATCATGCTGCTGGTACTCTTCATATTGATTGTCTGCGTCCTGTATCCTGTGGCATTACGATTTTTCTGCCAGGGCACCCGTTCCGTCCGGGTTCTCTATGCCAGCATCAGCCCCATCCTGGTGGCATTCTTTTCCGGTGACGCAAACCTCACCCTGCCAGTAGCCATACGCCACGGCTCTGAAAGCCTCGGAATCAAGCGGCGGGTCAATGCTGTCTCCTATCCCATATTCTCCATCTTTGCCCGCAGCGGTTCGGCCCTGGTGATTTCCATCTGCTTTGTAGTGATTCTCCGCTCCTACTCCAGCCTCTCCATCTCCTTTTCCGACATCATATGGATTGGCACCACCTCATTCATCCTCTCTTTCCTACTGGGCGGACTCCCAGTAGGTGGAACCTTCATGGCCCTCACCATAATGTGCACCATGTATGGACGAGGCTTCGAGGCTGGCTACCTCCTGCTCAAGCCGGCAGCCGGCATCATCGGTGCCTTTGCCGCCGCCATCGATGCAGCCACGGCCATGTTCGGATCCTACTTTGTTGCCTTCAAAACCAAGTCCATCGAACATTACGATATGAAGCACTTCATTTAGTTGAATGTTTTTTATCTATATAAACAGAAAGAAATACCGACCTTCCAGGTAAATCCCTGAGGTCGGTCTTTTTTTCTTTATTTTTAGTGCAAAACTGAACTAATTTCATTAAAATTAGTGTAAAACAACTTGATACCAAATAAAGTATCATGTTAGGATATGGCGTATTTTTCAACAAATTGCATCAATTTGAGAAATGGTACCAATAAGGAGGTAAAATATGAACAACCCTTGGTTGGAGCAGCAGCAGCAGATGATGAAGCTGTGGAGCGACGCTATGAACGGCGGCTTTCCTGGAATGGAAGCATATCAGAACATGTACAAGAACATGATGCCGAATGTAGCTGATTTTTGGTCAAAGATGGGTCAGATGATGCCCATCAAGAACCTGTTTGGCGGCATGCCCAACATGGAGTCTTGGACTCAGATGTGGTCTGGCAAGATTCCTGGAATGGATGCCTACACCAAGCTCTTTGACCTGTGGAAGGGAATGGAGGATCCCATCGCTTTCCTCCAGAACTATCAGGAAAAGTACACTGACTTTATGCAGGAAGTGTTCAAGAATTTCCTGCCCGCTGGCAGCATGGCTCTCTTCGAGAAGCCCCAGGATCTGGCAAACACCTGTATCGACTTCTACAAGAGTTTCCTGAGCCCCTGGATGCAGATTGACGCTTCCATCATGGAGCGCATTGCTGGTGGTGACCGCCGTGCCTATATCGACTTCTTCAAGGACTTCAACACCAAGTACGAGGAGAGCGTGGAGAAAATGTTCTCCATGATGGGAATGGGTGCAAACCGCGAGGCCAACGAGGACCAGATGAAGGTTGTAAATGCCTACATCAAGATGCTGTTCACCGCTGGCGAGCTGTCTGTCCTCATCTCTGACTCCATCCGGGACAGCTCCAAGGTTCTGGTGGATCGTTACCAGAAGAACATCAAGGAAGGAAAGGTTGTAACCACCTTCCGCGAGTTCTATGACCTGTGGTACAACGTGACAGAGGAAGTTCTCCTGGGTCTGCTGAACACTGACGAGTTCTCCAAGGTCTTTGGTGACTTCTCCGACAAGTACGCCCAGTACATGATTGCTCTGAACAAGGTTCAGGAGCGCATGCTGGCTTCACTGCCCATCCCCACCAAGACAGACATGAACAGCCTGTACAAGACTGTTTATGACCTGCGGAAGGCTGTCCGTGACCTGACCCGTGAGGTTGAGTCCCTGAAGGGAAAGAAAGGAGATAAGTAAGAATGAGTGAGAATATTTTCGAGAAGAATCTCCAGCAGTTCGCTGAGTTCCAGACAAACATGACCAACAGCGTCATGAAGATTTTCGAGCAGTTTGACCTCCAGAAGTCCATCACTGAGATGACTACTTACCAGGACAAGCTCACCAAGGGCATCAAGATTCTGATGGACATGAAGCCCGAGGATGCCGCTTCCGACCTGCTGGAGAAGGAAGAGGTACTGCGTATCGGCAAGATGCGCCTGTTCCACTACAAGCCCATCGTAACTGGCAAGAAGGTGGTAAAGACTCCTCTGCTGATTACCTATGCACTGGTAAACCGCCAGTACATGATGGACATCCAGCCCGACCGCAGCGTCATCAAGAGCTTCCTGGAGGGTGGCTTGGACGTGTACGTCATCGACTGGGGTTATCCCACCGGTGAGGATATGTATATGTCCATGGACGACTACATCAACTGGTACATGGACGACTGTGTGAACTTCATCCGCAAGGAGAAGAAGGTAGACAAGGTGAACCTGCTGGGTGTATGCCAGGGCGGTACCTTCTCCACCATCTATTCCGCACTGAACCCCGACAAGATCAAGAATCTTGTTACTATGGTTGTACCCATCGACTTCTCCGGAAACGATGCACTGCTGTTCCGCTGGAGCAAGTTCATGAACATCGACTCACTGGTAGACGCTTACGGCGTTGTTCCCGGTGACATCATGAACTTTGCCTACCTGATTCTCAAGCCCCTTGAGCTCACCATGAACAAGTATATCAGCATGGTGGACAAGATGGACGATCCTGAGTTCATGAAGAACTTCATGCGCATGGAGAAGTGGGTGTTCGACAGCCCCGACCAGGCCGGAGAGACCCTGCGCCAGTTCATCAAGGATATGTACCAGGGCAACAAGCTCATCAAGAACGAGCTGGTTCTGGGCGGTAAGCAGGTGAACCTGAAGAACATCACCATGCCCCTGCTGTGTGCCTGTGCCGAGTACGACCACTTGGTGCCCCTTTCTGCCAGCCGCCCCCTGCTGGACGCTGTTGGAAGCACCGACACCCAGTTCATCTCCTTCAAGACTGGACACATCGGTATGTACGTGTCTTCCCAGTCTCAGAAGACTATCGCTCCCCAGATTGTGGAGTGGCTCTCCTCCCGCTCCTAATCTGCGGAGGGCGTGAGCAGGTTGCCTGGCAACAGACGGCCTGACTGAATGCATATCCCGGTGGCGACCTGATGGTTGCTTCCGGGATATTTTTTTGCACAAAAAAAGCCGGTCCAAGGACCGACTCTCCAACGAAAAGCTAGAACAAGAAAGAAGTGAGGGCAAACACGAATTGGCCCTCCGCCTCAAGATGGCAACCGTGGCCGCCGGGAAGCAGCACCTCCTGGTAGTTGCCCCCCCGCTTGCGATACTCGTTCAGGAAATGGCGGGTCTGGGCAATCATGGGCTGGGCGGGATATTTTCCAGGGCCAGGCCAGCCGGGCACCAGCCCCTTGCTGCCCAGATGACCGAATTCGATAATGGAATGGTCGCTGACAATATCATCCTCAATGCCACGAATCCAAAGGACATCGGGTTTGCGGAGCAAGTCCAGCAGGGCAGACTGGTTTGACCACTTGGGGGACATGGCGTTCAGCACGCCTTCCTCACCAGGCAACACGTGGGGCCAGCTCATGGTGTAGTAGTAGTCGCCGGGATACATGCCGTCACCCGTCTTGATGCTGGCAACTCCTTCCACCAGCAGCTCCTCCAGTTCAGGATTCAACTGGAAATGAGGGGAAAAATAAAACTTGCGGAGAATCCTCCTGAGGACGCTTTTCCCCTGAACCGCAGTGGACAGTAGCATGGCCTTGTTGGCACATCCCGCTCCTGTTCCCAGTCCCAGAGGATAAATTGGCTCCCCAGTCTCTTCCTTTGTGCCACCAAAACCGTAGGGGGGACAGGGAGCAAGCAGAATCAGTTTTTCGATGCGGTCGCTGTGGTCGATGGTGTAGCGCATGGCCACGCCACCACCGAGGGACCAGCCCAAGATGGAAAAACTCTCCCACCCCAAGGCATCGGTGAATTCCACCAGGTCGTCACTCCAATCGCGGAACCCTCGGGTGGCATCGATGGGACGAGCCTGAGAGTTGCCAAAACAACGCAGATCAGGAATCACGGTGTCGAAATACTGTGACAGAGCCGGTAGCAGGGGCAGGAAAAACACCGAAGAAGAAAGGTTGCCGTGAACCAGCAACAGCTTCTTTTCATTTCCTTGACCCGCCCGGTAATAGGCAGTCTTCAGGCGGCCGGTAGTTATATATTGTTGTGTGTATTCCTCAAACAAAAACGCTCTCCTTTATACATAGGATTCCACTCAATTAAATATATAGACGAAGGAAATGCTCGTCTAGCTCAAAGTGGAGGAATCCCACCACCCGTCACGTAGTAAAACTACGAATCCAAGAAGGACTTGAGGGTGTAGACAAAGTGTTCCTGTCCCTCAAGGTGGCAGGCATGACCACCGGGCATAATTGACTCATGATAGTGGCCGCCATGCTCCTCGTAGAGATTCAAAAAATGGCGGGTCTGGGTAATCATGGGCTGGGGTGGAAATACCTTCATACCAGGCCAGCCGGGCACCATTCCCATGGACCCTAGGTAGCCAAAATCCAGAATGGAATAGTCACTAACAATCACGTCGT
>CAMGSV010000038.1 GCA_946061495.1 uncultured Spirochaetales bacterium
GTTTTGGGTGGCAAAGGCAGCCAGTGTCAAATCCAAGTTTTTCAGTCCTTCGGATATTCAGGCAATTATGAAAAAGGCAATGGTAGAGCGGTTGAAGCAGAAATACGGAAGAGAGTGGTTTCAGGAGGACGGAGAGAACTATCCGGTGAGAGTGTTTCTCATGAAGGATGAGGTGACGGTGGGACTAGACAGGAGGTTTCGGCTATCTCAGGTCAACAGCGGGTGGAGGAAATCGCTAGGATGCTGTCAGGCGACAGTGCAGGGGCAGATGCCCTCGAGTATGCCCGCTCATTATTAGATAAGTATGGGAGAAGGGAATAATGGCCAAGATTGCAGCAGAAGCTCGTGATGATTTCAATGCGAAAAGTGAGCCATACAAGCAGGAGATTGAAAAGGCCCTGAAAAAGGAAAAGGAAATTCTTTCCTCAATGACCGCCGACAGATCGGAAGCGGCCTACCGGCGCATCCTGCTGGCTGAGGAAATGATTTACATTGCCACCATTTATCTCACCATCAACAATCTTTCTGAGGAACTGCTTGCAGTCAAAAATACCGATGCCCTCAACGAGAGCCGCAAGACCTTGTACAAGGCCGTCATCTACCTCGAGGAAATCGTCACCAATATCATCGATGCTCCCTATTCCGAGTATGAGGATGCCCTTGCCCAGATTGACAGTATGCCCATGGACAAGCGGTTTTTCATTGTCCGCAAGCTGGGGCTGGCCATCAGAATGCTGATGGATGCCTACGGCGAGAACACCAAGTGGAAGTGGGCCTTTGTGGAGTTGAACGGCCGTTTTGCCGTCATCGCAAAGAACCTGCTGGACATCAAGCAGGCATCCAAGTCATATTTCGATCCTAGTTCCCCCGACTACGACACCACCGTCTATTATATCCAGCTGGTGCGCAAGCTCATCGCCCAATCTGCGGACCAGTATCACCAGCGTTACGAATTCTCCACCCATCGGTTGGACGACATGAGAAATGCCCTGCTGTTCATTGCGGCCCAGCGCCGATTCTGTATCATTTTTGATGAGAAGGATGAGGCAGAAGAGCTGAAGAAGAAGGGTCGCGTCCTCAAGGAAAAGATGGAGCTGGACAGAAAGAAGGGAATCGCCCAATAACTCCTCGGTACCAAAACAAGTTTTCAAGTCTTGTGTTTTTTTCCAATTAGTTTATAATGAAAAAAGAACGCAATTTTGCTTGTATATTTTTGGAGGAAATCATGAAACGATTTGTACTCGTAGTTGCAGTCCTTTTGATGGCTGCAGGAGTAGTGTTCGCTCTTGGTGGTAAGGACCAGTCCGCCGCCTCAGATGATCGGCCCAGCATTCGTCTGATCACTGATGCCACTGGCATTGACGACAAGTCCTTTAATGCCGCTGCTTGGCGGGGAATCTTGGAGTATTACGGTGACACCTGGGAGAATCAGGCCAACCGTGGAACGCTCTATGATGTGGTAACTTGCCAGACCCAGGACATGTACATCCCCACCCTGAAGCAGGTTTCTGACGAGGGCTATGACCTCATCGTTACTACTGGCTTTACCTTTGCTGATGCCCTGAACGAGGTTGCCCAGCTGTATCCTGAGCAGAAGTACATGATCGTTGACGTGGATTATGTAAACCAACCCAACGTCATGCAGTTCATGTTCAGTGAGGAGCAGGGATCCTACCTTGTTGGTGTTGCTGCTGCTCTTCAGGCCAAGGAAGAGGGAATTGCCAATCCTAAGTTCGGCTTCATCGGCGGTGTGCCCGGCGCCACCATCACCAAGTTCGAGATGGGCTATATTCAGGGAATCAAGTCTGTATTCCCCAACGCCCAGATTGTGGACTTCTATGCCAACGACTGGGGAAAGCCTGAGCTGGCAAAGGCCCAGGCAAAGAACTGGTACGACTCCGGTGTGTACGCCATCTTCTCTGCCGCTGGTGGAACTGGTGGTGGAACCATCGCCCAGGCAAAGGAATACCGCCAGCAGGGCAAGAACGTGTGGGCCATTGGTGTTGACTCCGACCAGTACGCTGATGGAATCTACGAGGGGGACAAGTCTGCCGTTCTCACTTCCATGATCAAACGTGTGGAGGCTTCCACCATGTACGCCCTGGATGCCGTTGCAAAGGACACCTTCAAGAGCGGTGTGGTGATCCTTGACATGGCAGCTGATGGCGTGGGCTTCTCCGCCGCAAATCCTGGGCTGTCAACTGCCGTTGTAAAGCAGATCGAGAGCCTGAAGGCTGACATCATCAGTGGAAAGATTAAGGTTATTGGAACCTACAAGGATGCCATGGCCGCTGGAGTTGCTCCTGCTGGACTTGGTGCTATGGATAACTAATTCTACTTGAGAAACAATTGGGGCTGTCCGCAGGATTTTTTTCTGGGCAGCCCCTTTTTCGTAAGAATGGGGGAACGGCGTGGACAAGTATGCAATAGAGATGCTGGGAATCACCAAGACATTTCCCGGCGTTGTGGCCAATGACAACGTGACGCTGTCGGTAAGGGAAAACGAGGTCCTTGCCCTGTTGGGAGAGAATGGAGCGGGAAAGTCAACCCTCATGTCCATCCTCTTTGGTTCCTATGATCCTGACTCCGGCGTCATCAAGATTCGGGGACAGGAGGTGCGGATCAAGGATCCCAATGCGGCTACCGCCTTGGGAATCGGCATGGTGCACCAGCACTTCAAGCTTGTCCACAACTACACCGTGGCGGAGAACATTGTTCTGGGCATTGAGCCCACCAAGCACCGGATGCTGGATTTGGCTGCCGCCGAGGAACGGGTTCGGGAGTTGTCGGAAAAGTACGGCCTCATGGTGAATCCCAAGGACATGATAGAGGACATCACCGTGGGCATGCAGCAGCGGGTGGAGATTCTCAAAACCCTCTACCGCAATGCCGACATCATCATCTTTGACGAGCCCACCGCCGTCCTCACGCCACAGGAAATCGATGAGTTGATGGAGATTATCCGCAGGCTCAAGGCAGAGGGAAAGACCATCATCCTCATCACCCACAAGCTGAAGGAGATCAAGGCGGTGGCGGAGCGCTGTACCGTCCTGCGGCGGGGAAGGCTGGTGGGAACCGTTACGGTGGCCGACGTGAGCGAGCAGCAGCTGGCGGAAATGATGGTGGGCCGAGCCGTTAAATTCGAAATTGACAAGGCTCCCTGCCAGCCGGGAGAGACAATCCTTTCCATAAAGAACATCTCTGTCAAAAACAGTCGTGGCCAGCTGGCGGTGCGGGACCTGTCCCTGGAGGTGCGTGCAGGAGAGATTGTTGGCATTGCCGGTGTGGACGGCAACGGCCAGTCGGAGCTGATTTTTGCCATCACCGGCATGAGTCCTTTGGAGCAGGGACAGGTTTTCCTGAGGGACCGGGATATCTCCAGCCTTTCCATCCGGCAGCGCATTGAGTCCGGCATCGGCCACATCCCTGAGGATCGGCGCAAGCACGGTCTGGTGTCGGAATTCACGGTGGCGGAGAACATCGCCCTCAAGACCTACTACAAGCCGCCCTTTACCAAGCACGGCTGCCTGCTGGACAGTCCTCAGATGAGCAGTGCTGCGGCAAGCCTCATCCAGGACTATGATATCAGGGCAGGTGAGGGACCCGCCACCAGAGCAGGCAGCATGTCCGGCGGAAACCAGCAGAAGGTCATCATCGCCCGGGAAATCGAGCTTTCACCGGAATTGCTGGTGGTGGCTCAGCCCACCCGTGGCCTGGACGTTGGCGCCATCGAGTACATCCGCCAGCGGATTGTGGCGGAGCGGGACAAGGGCAGGGCAATCCTGTTGATTTCCTTCGAGCTGGACGAAATCATGAATCTCTGCGACCGCATCGCCACCATTTCTAAGGGAACCATTGTGGGTGTCTTTGATGCGGGAGCGGTGACGGAGCGGGAAATCGGTGTGATGATGGCTGGTTCAAAGGGTGGCAAGGAGGAGACCGTATGAGACAGCGACAGAAGATACAGGGCAGGCTGACGGAGCTCTTGCTCCGTTCAGACGGAGCGATTTCAGTGCTGGTAGTGCTGCTGGGATTCTTGTGCGGCACTATTCTGGTGGCCGTGGTGGGACGAAATCCCTTGAACATGTACAAGGCTATCCTCCAGTCCCTCACTGGCTACAACATCGACCGGGGAATCTGGAACATCCGCTATGTGGGCGAATGGCTGAACCTTTCTGTACCCTATATTTTCTGCGGTTTGGCTATGGCCTTTGCCGCACGAACGGGGCTGTTCAATATTGGAGGTGAGGGACAATACATCATGGGGCTCACCATGGCCCAGGTTATTGCCCTCCTTGGCCCCCAGATTCCCGTGGTCCACTGGATCCTGGCCATGGCTGGTGCCCTGCTGATGGGTGCGATTTGGGGCGGCATCGTGGGCTTTTTGAAGGCCCGCTACGAGGTTTCCGAGGTGGTGGCCACCATCATGCTGAACTATGTGGCCCTCTATCTGTCCCGCATCATCACCATGGCCATCCCTGGAACAAACACCTACAAAACGGTGAATTTTCCTGAGACAGCCTCATTGCGGGCCGACTTCCTTTCCACCCTGACAAACGGCTCCACCTTGAACCTGGGAATCTTTTTGGTGGTGGCCGCCGTGGTGCTGTACTGGTTTCTGATGGAGCGGACAAACCTGGGCTTTGGTCTCAGGGCTACGGGTTTCAACAAGGAGGCCGCCCGCTACGGTGGCATTCCCGTGGTCACCAGCGTGGTGATCTCCATGGCAGTTGCCGGTGCCTTTGCTGGTATGGGCGGTGGTGTGGTGGCCTTGGGCTCATTCCGCCACGGCCGGGTTATCTCCGGTATGGACAACTACGGCTTTACAGGCATTGCCGTGGCACTGGTAGGAAACAACACGGCGGTGGGAACCCTGCTGGCGGGCCTCCTCTTCGGTCTGCTGGCGGCGGCCCAACCCTTGATGCAGTCAAAGCAGATTCCCAAGGAGATAACCTTCATCATCCAGGGACTGATTGTGGTGTTCATCGCCATCAGGACGGGCATCAGGCTCTTCCTGCAGTGGAGGGTGAAGCGGGCCGCCGAAAAGGCTGCGGTCAGTGAGCAGCGGGAGGAAAAGAAGGAGGGAGAGAATGACTAGTATCCTTGGAATGATTCCATCTGTATTGATGATTGTGTCCCCCATCCTGATTACGGCGGCCGGCGGCATGATCTGCGAGCGCTCAGGCGTGGTGAACATCGCTCTGGAGGGGTTGATGGCCATCGGAGCATTTTCCGCCGCCGCCACCCACGTGCTGCTGGAGGCTACCATGCCCGGCTCCATCTGGCTCGGCCTGCTGGTGGGAGCAGTGCTGGGCATGGCCTTTTCCCTGATCCATGCCTTTGCCGCCATCACCTTGAATGCGGACCAGACGGTTTCCGGCACCGGAATCAACCTTTTGGCCAACGGTGTCACCATCTTTGCGGCTCAAATCCTGTTCTCCATGGACAGGACCGCCCCCTTCCAGAACGGCATGATGCCCGGTCCCTTCGGCATCTACCCCACGGCCCTCATTGCCCTGGTGGTGATTCTGGGAACCTGGTTCATTTTGTACCGTCTTCCCTTCGGACTGCGACTGCGTGCCTGCGGTGAGAATCCCGGTGCCGCCGCCTCCGTGGGAATCAAGGTGCTGCGTATCCGCTACATTGCGGTGCTGACCTCCGGCTTTCTGGCGGGGCTGGCCGGCGGCTGCCTGGTGTTTACCCAGACCATCCAGTTTACCTCCAACACCATCAACGGTGCCGGATACATCGCCTTGGCGGCAGTGTCCTTTGGTCGGTGGCGGCCTCTGGGAATTACGGCCTCCTCCCTGCTCTTTGGTGCGGCGGTGGCCTTCTCCATCTATGTGGTGAACATCCCCTTCCTGCGGAACCTGCTGCCCTCCGAGTTCTTCAGCCTCCTGCCCTATGTCATCACCCTGCTGGCCTTGGTGGTGTTCAGCGGAAAGAACTATGCTCCCTTGGCTTCCGGCAAGCCCTACGAGAAGATGGGCAGCTAAATTTGTTTGACAGCCTGATGAGAGTGTTGTATACTAGTTTTATAAGATAATTCTAAGGAGGCCGTAGAATGGCTAAAGTAGAACTGAAGGGAATCGGAAAGGTCTACGATGGAAATGTCCGCGCTGTTGACAACGCCAACATCACCATCGAGGATCAGGAATTCGTAATCTTCGTAGGCCCATCTGGTTGTGGTAAGTCCACAACCCTGCGTATGGTTGCCGGTCTGGAAGACATCAGTGAAGGAGAACTCTACATCGATCAGGAGCTTATGAACGATGTTCCTCCCAAGGACCGCAACATCGCCATGGTATTCCAGAACTACGCACTGTATCCCCACATGACCGTGTACGACAACATGGCCTTTGGTCTGAAGATTAGAAAGACCGACAAGGCTGAGATTGAGCGGCGTGTAAATGAGGCTGCCCGCATCTTGGACATCGAAAAGCTGCTGGATCGCAAGCCCAAGGCTCTTTCCGGTGGACAGCGCCAGCGTGTTGCTGTTGGACGTGCCATCGTCCGCAATCCCAAGGTATTCCTCTTTGACGAGCCCCTATCCAACTTGGACGCCAAGCTCCGTGTTCAGATGCGTGCCGAGATTTCCGACCTCCACCACCGCCTGAAGGCCACCATGATCTACGTCACCCACGACCAGGTTGAGGCCTTGACCATGGGAGACAAGATTGTTGTCATGAAGGATGGAAAGGTTCAGCAGATTGGCTCACCGCTCTATCTGTACAACCACCCCATCAATAAATTCGTCGCCGGATTCATCGGATCACCGCCAATGAACTTTTTGTCCGTAAAGATTGTGGACAAGGGTGGCCAGATTCTTGCCGACGAGGGCACCTTCGAGGTGGTTCCCACCCCAGAGCAGGCTGCAAGGCTCAAGACGTATGTGGGCAAGGAAGTGTTCTTCGGAATCCGTCCCGAGGACATGCAGTACACCAAGGAGCCAGCCCAGTCCAACAACATGCAGATGAAGGTGTCCATCATCGAGCCTCTCGGTGCTGAGACCCACCTGTACCTTGCCACCAAGAGCCAGCAGGTTATTGCCCGCACAGAGCCCGACAACACCTTCCGCATTGGAGACACTGCCAACTTCATTCCCAACATGGAGAAGGGTAAGTTCTTCGACAAGGAGACCGAGTTGAATATCTGTGAGGATGTAAAGACCGAGTAAGGTGCTTTATTCCGAGATAAAGGAAATGCCGGACGAGACCTGCTTTCGTCCGGTATTTTTTTGGTTTTGTTCTTTAATATGCCCACCGCTTGACTAGCTACCGTGAAAAGCCTATTATATACAAACCGTGTTGTTTCGTTATTCTGCTGATGCAAAGGGCCGACCGATAAAGAAGGCCGTAATCTATACAAAAAATGAACATGCCATTCCTCTCCACAAAATCGATCCTGACGCCCTTTTTATCATTCGTCAACTGCATACCCATGGCTATGATGCCTACATTGTCGGTGGTGCTGTCCGTGATTTGCTGGTGGGCAAGGAGCCGAAGGACTTTGACATTGTTACAGATGCAACTCCTTCCCGGATAAAGAAAATCTTCAGGAATTCCCGTATCATCGGGCGTCGCTTCCGTCTGGTGCATGTGTTCTTTGGTCCAAAGATTTTTGAGGTGAGCACCTTCCGTTCCATTACGGACGGCTCTGTGGGAAACAGCTTCGGCACCATGGACGAGGATGCCCTGCGACGGGACTTCACCCTCAATGCCTTGTACTACGATCCCTTGAAGGAGCAGGTTATAGACTATGTGGGTGGGCTGAAGGACATCCAGAAGCGGGTCATCCGCCCGGTAATTCCCTTGAATCGGATTTTCGAGGAGGATCCGGTGCGGATGCTGCGGGCCGTGAAATATGCAGCCACCACTGGTTGCACCATGCCCCGCAGTCTCCGGCGGAAAATCTGCAAGTCGGCCCATCTCCTTTCCCCGGTGTCTCCCTCCCGCCTTACGGAGGAGCTGATGAAGATAATCAACAGTGGCCATGCCTACAACATCATCAGATTTGCCATGGAGGTGGATCTGTTCATGCACCTGCAGCCAGCGGCTACCGCCATGATGTATGCCAACAAGGAGTTCAAACATAGTTATTTCCAGCATCTGCAAGAGTTGGATGCACTCCATACACAGGAGCCTGGCGCTCGTCTTGGGCAAAAGCTGGCCTATCTCATCTATGACTTTACCGCTGGACTCACCGACTGGCAGGCAGAGGTGGACCAGAATTCCGCCACTGCCGAGCTGTACAGCCGCACCTGGTCCCAGTGCCGGAACTTTGTCCTTCCCATGAATCCCCAGCGCACTGAGTTGGAATATGCCATCCGCACGGTGTTGCGGCAGCTGGGAGTCTCCGTCCATATTCCAAAGCGGGCCTTCTCCTCCTGCAAGTCCAATTTGGAGCAGGGGCAGGGGGGACAAAAGGTCGTCTCTGCTGGAAAGAGCCATGCTGAGCGCCACCATAGAAATCACCATGACCATTGCGGCTCCCGGGAGCGGCTGGAGGCAGCAGTTCATAGGCGAAAGCATACTGGACACTGCGGCAAGGGCTCTGTCTCTGCCATAGCGGCCACAGGCAGCTGAGTTTCCACGAAGCCCACTGTACAAGGGCAGGCAAGTCGTTGTGCGATTAACGTTTCTTTATATTTTCAGTCTGGGTAATCTTATCGATGATGATGCTCACCTCCTCAATGAGGATTCCGGTGTACTTCTCGATGTTGTTGATGATGTACGACTGGAGATTGTGGATTTTTCCCGTGAGCTGGGTTCCAAATGGGATGTCGATGGTCACCACCAGACGGTAGCCTCTGCTGTTTGTCTTGATCTGGAGCTTCTTCACCCTGATTTGGGAATCATGCTCTGCCACGCAATGCATCACCATCTGGGTAATGGCAGCCTCTGATATTTCTATCCTGCCTTTTTTGGAGAATTCAGGCCGAACAACGGACTTTTCCGACACTTGGGAATTCTTGTCCTTCTCATCGGTTATTTTCAGCCCCTTGAAGAAAATCTTCACCTTGTTGTAGAAAATCTTCGGATAGTCCCGCTTGATTTCAATGGCGGGCACGGGTATGACATGCTTTCCTTCCACCAGGCGTGAACGCTGAGCCGTCTCGATATCCTCCTGGCTGGCCACATCGGTGATGTTGATGATTTTTGACGGGGTGGGCAGCTGGAGCCGCATGGCGATTTTCTGCACCATCTTCTCCGAGGTTCCCAGCAAGAGGATTTTCTTGATGTGCTTTTTCTGCAGGGCCTTGGCCACCTGGTCACGGTGGCCCTTGTCGTCAAAGAGGGCCACCCGAACGGCTCCCATGTAGGTCTTCTCCCGCTTTGCGGTTTGGCCAGCCACAATCTTGTCGTCCTGAATCAGCAAACCGTCGTCAATGATGGCATCGATGCCGTATTTTTCCGCCACCAGCTTTGCACGGAAGCTTTTTCCTGTGCCGCTGGGGCCCACCAATGCGAAAACGGTTATACCTTTGAAGGAATGGAGTATGTCTGCGATTTTCATGGGTTTATATAATATATCCGTTTAAATCTATTTCTGGCAAGTGAGTAGCCAACATATTTTGAAAAATCTCCGGTATGGGAGCTATTATTTGTGGCGGCAGGGACAGGGGATTGTCTTGGGGAATGGAGAGCTTCCAGGCATGGAGGAACAGCTCCTGCTGGGGTGGCACTGAACCGGGTGACTTCCTGTGATACCTTCCAGGCTTTCCGTGGAGTGGGCTTCCGCCATAGGTGGTATCTCCCAGCAGGGGAAAGCCGTGATGACTGCAGTGGAGGCGGATCTGGTGGGTTCGTCCCGTGGTGATGACTATGTGCAGCAGGGTGATGTCCTTTCCTCGGAATTTTCCCCAGCCAAGGGGCAGTGCAACAGTATCCGCCTCCTTGCCCTCCGGTGACACCACCGACTGATGGAAGGTGCTGTCATCCTTTTGCCGGGGTCTTAAGATTTCTTCCCGCCAATGCTGCCTCTTGGCAAGCCGCCCCTCCACTATGGCCAGGTATTCCTTGCCCATCAGGTGCTCCTTCAGGGCCTGGGAGAACCACTGGGCTCCCAGAAGGCTTTGGGAGAAGGCCAGGACTCCCGTTGTCTTTCGATCCAGCCGATGGAGGGGACCGGGGCGGAAGGAGAGGGAGGGGGGGAGGCCACGTTCTTGTTGCCGCAGCAGATAGTCTCGGAGGATGAACTTGTCCAGGGAGATGGAGCTGCCGCCGCCCCCCTGGACCGGTATGTCGTAGGGCTTGTTGATGATCCTGATGTGGCTGTTGAGAAACAAGTCTGTTCCCAGCTCCAACTGCGGAGAAGACTTCTGTTCACCTCCCCGCTTGCGAGGCTTGAGCTCTGGGGTTTGCTGTTGACGTCTCTCGCCTCCAGATCCATCACTGGCAGGAGAATCCTGCAGAAGGAAGACGGCAATGCTGATGGTGTCTCCTGATGCAACCCGAGAGTCCGGCTTGGCCCTGCCACCATTCTGCCGCACCAGGCCCTTCCTCAGGTACTTGTATACCATCCCCAGGGAATGATTTGGCATGAGCCTCCTGACAATCCTGTCCAAGCGGCGGCCGTTGTCGTTCTCATCTGCCGTAAAGTCAAGGAAATCCATCATCCCATTGTATAAAAAATTTGATTGCGAATCTACTAGACAAAACTCATCTTAGCAGTAAAATGAAGGGGATATGATTTCATCATCACTGAGACAATTGAAGTCCCTGTTCGTTAATCCTGTCTTTCTCGCTTGTATTTTCAGTTGGTTCTCTGCCCAATTCATCAAGACGGTGATTAAGCTCCTGACAGGACGTGTCTCCAGTATGAAGGAATTGTTTGAACTGCTGCTGTGGCGGACGGGAGGCATGCCTTCCAGCCATTCTTCCTTGGTGTGCACCATTGCAACCACCATAGGTTTTCGCAATGGGTTGAATTCCGATATTTTCATTCTTTCCCTTTGCTTTGCCCTTGTTACCATCCGAGATGCGGTGGGTGTCCGTCTTGCCAGTGGAATCCAGGCGCGGGTCATCAATGAGATTGGCACCAGTTTAGAGAACAAGGGTATTCTGAAGTTCAAGTCCATCAAGGAAGTTCAGGGGCATAAGCCGGCGGAGGTTTTTGTAGGCTGCTTCTGGGGTATTGCTATCGGAATTGCCTTTTCCGTGCTGTAATAGGCTCTGTTCATGAAACCGTCCCTGTCTGTTGTTGTCGCCAGCCTTTTCTCACTCTTTTCTGTTGTTATTTTGGTTGTGTTCATCCGTCTGCCAACCTCATCCCTCTGGAGGGGCTTCAACCTGGTCTACGTTCCTGTGGAGGTGCAGGAGGAAGTGGTGTTGCAGGCTTTGGCAGAGGCTGGGGTGAACGAGGTGATAACCCTTTCCAACCAGATGACGCCACTGGTTTCCTCTTATGCGCCGGTACAATCCATAGTGAACGTGGAATATTCATATCTCCAGCAACGGCGGAACTATTTCTTTGACCGATCCCAAGGGATGCAACTGTACTACATCCCCAGCAAACTCATGGAGCGGGGGCGGATGGCGATAGAGGCCATCAGAAATTTGCCCGGTGGCGAGCTGGCTGGTGTTGAGGGCAGGGTCGCTTACCCCTGGGTTGTTCCACTTGTGGTGGCGATGGTTTATATAATTCTGGTTGTGATTTCAAAGTCCCGGCTCTTCATGGTGGTGGCCGGCGTGTTTCCCCTCCTGTTCACCTGCTGCATCCCTTCCTACAGTAGTGCCGGTGCCGTTCTCCTGCTGTTGTACAGCTTCTATCTGTGTGGCTTCCTCTGGGGGCGCAAGGACATGGCAAAGGCCATAAGGAAAAGCACCCTGATACTGCTCTTTGGTCTGGCAGGTATTCCCATAGCCTTCGGCGGATCGTGGCAGGAAGGGCTGCTGTTCATTTTGACCATGGTGGCTGCCCTTTGTTTGTGCTCCATTTTTTTCTGGTACTCTAATTCCAAGGCAAAGGGATTCGTGCCCATTCGGGGCGCTCAGCTGATATCCGTAGTGTCCTCAGTGGCCTCCTTCTCCCTGTTCATCCCTGCAGTTGCAGCCACCATTCTCTCTATGGCATTGTTTTTTTTTGGATATTTTCCTGCAGATACTTCCATAAATGGCTTGTTTCTTCCTGCACCTGCAAGGTATACTGAGGCCATGTCTTTTGATTCTGCCTCTTTTCAAGATAGTGGACAGCAGGAATATTTTGGAGTTGAGCTGCCATCCCTTGTCCATTATGTTGACTGGGTGTGGGATACCTTGACCTATCCCTACCGTTCCCTCCATGAAACCCAGATTATTGATTTGGTTGCAGTGGGAGAGACCGTGGTGATGCCATCCTACCAGATGAATGACAAGGGCATCATTCAGGAGGGATATACGCCGATATATTCCTTAGATGATTCTTTTATCAAGTCTGTCCTTGAGGGGATTCGTGAGGATGGTTTCCAAATCGAAAGAGTGCTGAAGACTCAAAACTGCTTCACATCCGTCGTATATCGGAGAATGGGGGATTTCTTGGGTGGGGAATCTCAGGGACAGGTGTATACTATCCTGTCCCTTTTGGCTACCATACTGATTTCTCTCGTAGCAGGCATATTTATATGGAGAATCCAAAAATGAAGATGAAGGTTTCTGATCTATTGCCGTATAAAAATATCCGGTATCAGGAGTCTACGAATGCATATGTTCCGAAAGAGGCCATAATACCGCTGTTGCAGGAAAAGGATACCACCACCTTCTGTACAGTAAACAAAGGGGATGTGGTGGCGGAAGGTCAGGTGCTGGCCACCAGTCGGGAACTGCACGGTTCGGTCATCCATTCCTCCGTGCCAGGAATAGTCACTGACATCGGCTATATTTCCGATGCCGACGGGAGGCGTGTCCATGCCGTCAAGGTGCGACTCCAGGGAGAGTTTTCCCTCTATGGCAAGCCTCGGAAACCCGTTGAGTGGCAGAGCTTTCCTCCCAGCACCCTGCGGAGGCTCATCGCTGACTGTGGTGTGGTGAACACCTTTGGACGCAGCGTGTCGCTGATACACCAGATGGACCGACTGATGGAGAAGGGGAAGCCTGCCCTGGTGGTACGGCTCTTTGACCTTGACCCCAGCTGCACGGTGGACCAGTTCATCGCGGAGCAGTTTCCCGATGAGATTGTTGCAGGAATCCGCATTTTGGCTACAGCATTGGATGCCAGTCGTGTCATTCTTGTCGTGCCTCAGAATTTTACTCCCAAGAAGGAGCTTGTGCTTCCTGAGGGTGAGATGGAATACGTGACGGTTACCACTGACACCTCCTATTATCCAGTTGGTGGAAAAAGGGACATTATCGGACTGGTAAACAAGCGGCGCAGGGAAGGACGCATCAATTTCAAGGACCTGTATGTAGACAGTTCCACCGTCTATGCCGCCTATGAGGCCGTGGTGTACAATCAGCCTGTCCTCGAGAAATTCATCCAGATTTCTGGCCATGCAGTCTATGGCGGTGGCATCCTCAAGGTCCGTTTGGGAACTCCCATCAGGTCACTTATTGCAGAGTTTGGCGGCTTCATAAAGGAGGCCGGCAAGATTGTGGTGAACGGTATACTGATGGGCCACAACGTGACGGACTTGGACACCCCTGTCACGAAGGAAGTGAAGGCTGTAATCGTCATGACTCCTAGGGACAGCTCCAGTCAAATCAGCTATGAGTGCATCCGCTGTGGAATGTGCAGGAATGTCTGTCCCATGGGAATGTCCCCGGACATCCTCTATGGGCACTATGCCTTCAACCGGGAGATTTCCCAAGGACAGCTGAACACCTTGCGAGATTGTTCGGACTGTGTTCTTTGCAATGCTGTCTGTCCTGCCCGGTTGCCCCTATGTCAAAGCATCAAACTTTTGAGAGGAGCAGTAAATGAGAAAAAATAACACCTTGACATTGCGACCCTTTCACTATGTCACCCCCTCCATCTCCACCATGACCATACTCATGCTCTGTGTATTGTGTCCCCATATTGTCATGCTTTTCGTCACCTCCAGCTTCCAGTCCCTGCTGCTCATCTTGTCCTGCATACTGTCCTCCTTTGCTGCGGAGGCCATAGACGCTCTGCTGATACGGAAGCGTACCCCCAACATTCCGGTTACCTTGCTGCAGGGGATTCTGACGGGAATGTTCCTGCCGCCCTCCTATCCGGTGGTGACGGTGTTCCTCCTGACGTTCATAACACTGTTCATCGTCAAGTATTCCTTTGGGGGAATTGCGGGCTCATGGGTGAATCCTGTGGCCTTTTCCATTGTAATGGCCTATTTTATTGGTGCCCTCTGGTTTCCCACCTACATCATCTCACCGATGACCCTTCAGGCTCACAACGCATCCCTCATAATGATTAAGGACGGCGTGTTTCCGGTGCATTCCTTTGACATGGTGATAACTGGATTCCTCAACAGCACTGTCTTTGCCAAACTGGGAACCAACATCCCTGAGGGATACATGTCCTTGCTGTGGGACAACGGGGCGGTGATTCCCGCCTTTCGGTTCAATCTGTTTACCCTGATTGGCTCCCTGGTGCTTTTTGCCACCCGTTCCCTGTCTTGGGAAGTGCCGGTGAGCTTTCTGGTAACCTACAGCTTCTTGGTATGGCTCCTCTGTCCGATTTTTGCCGGAGGAAGCCTGGGAAACGGAGACATCATACTTGCGCTTTTTACCAGTGGAACTCTGATAACGGCCTTCTTTGTGCTGTCTTGGTATGGAACGGTACCGATGACGGTGGTGGGAAAGCTCTGCTACGGCATTTCCACCGGTGTTGCCGCCTTCTTCATTGCTGGTTATGGACTTTCTGCCGCCGGAGCCATGTTCTCCGTATTCTGCGGAAACATCTTCTCCCTATTGATTCAAATGATAGAGAATTATTACCGGGAAAAGCAGCTGAACTGTCCTGTTCGTCCCCAAACTCACCATCTTCAGGGGGGTGCGCTTACGCCGGGAGACGCAGGCAACGGTGATATTACGTATCACTGCG
>CAMGSV010000039.1 GCA_946061495.1 uncultured Spirochaetales bacterium
CGTTCGTCATGCTGCAGCATCAGTCTTTTGTAGTAAGCAATTGTGAATCCGCATACAAGATGGAGCATGACTTTTTGTCCTTTTGTCAGTATATCAACGTTTGATAAAAATGCAATGTCATTCTCGGAGAAATCATCAACAATTGGTGCAATTTGACTTTACTGGTGGGAAAACTTGAAAAATAGTAGGTTTTTTTGTATATTTGTTAGGATATGCCGTGGGTCGTTCGGTGAAAGGCCGGAATGATTGTTGCTCGCAGGGCATGAACAGGAGAATGTATGATTTTTTTTGGTTCAGATGATGATAAGGAAGAGAAGTCCCAGGAGTCAGGCTCCGAGGTAATGAATACAAAGTTCCTCAAGACACGGCAGATTCTTCTGTCCGGTGAGGTGAACAAGGCGCTGGCAGAAAAGATTGTCCGCCAGCTGCTGGTGATGGAGGCTGATTCCGACCAGCCCATCCGCATTTTCATCGATTCCCCCGGTGGCGACGTGGACGCAGGTTATGCCATCTTCGACATGATCCGCTTTGTGAAGGCACCTGTGTACTGCATCGGCATGGGGCTGGTGGCCAGTGCTGGCGCACTGATTTTGCTGGCGGCAGACAAGTCCCGCCGTGTGGCCATGCCCAACAGTCGTTACCTGATTCACCAGCCCTTGAGCGGAATCAAAGGAGTGGCCACCGACATTGAGATTCACGCCCAGGAGCTGGAGAAAATCAAGGCCAAGATCAACCAGGTCATCGCGCAGGAGACCGGCAAGCCGCTGGACCAGGTGGCCAAGGACACGGACCGTGACTATTGGCTTTCCGCCACCGAGGCATTGGATTATGGGCTGGTGAGCACGGTGGTTTCCCGCCGGGATGAGCTGGAGGAGCTGTAGTAAAAAAGAGCTGCCCATTGGAGGGCAAGGCGTGCAGGCGGTCTTGAGTGATCGCCTTTTTATTGAATTTTTTCCCTATAACCCGTACAATAATAGAATGTTCCGTATCTATGTAGAGCGAAAGCCTGGCTTTCAAAATGAGGCGGAGAGAATCCGCGGCGAGTTGACTGGTTTTTTGGGGATTTCTGGTGTCACCAGTGTCCGTTACCTGAACAGGTATGATATCGACCATGTTGAAGAGGTGGTGGCCCAGCAGGCGGCATCCCGTATTTTCAGCGAGCCCCAGAGCGACTGGTTCAGCTTCCGCCAGCTGGAGCTTACAGAAGAGGATCAGGTCATCATCTGGGAATATCTTCCCGGACAGTACGACCAGCGCTCCGATTCTGCCAGCCAGTGCCTTTCCCTGCTGCTGGCGGGGCTGGGCGGCGATAGTGCTGCCATGGTTCCCCAGGTTCGCTGTGCCAAGATGGTGATTCTTCGGGGAGAATTGAGCCTTGCCGACTTGGACAAGATAAAGAACTACCTCATCAATCCGGTGGACTCCCGCCTGGCTTCCCCCGATATTCCTGAAACCCTGGACATGAATATTTCCCTGCCTGACGACATTCCTGTGATGAAGGACTTCATCTACATGGGCTGCATTTCCCGTGGGGAATTCCACCGGGAGATGGGACTTGCCATGGACATGGCGGATCTGGCCTTCCTCCAGTCCTATTTCAGAAAGGAGGGGCGGAATCCCACGGAGACGGAGATTCGGGTGCTGGACACCTACTGGTCCGACCACTGCCGCCACACTACCTTCAACACGGTGCTGGAGGAGGTGGCCATTGAGGAGGGACCCTTTGCCCGGCGGTTTCGCCAGTCTCTGGAAAACTACACCGATATGCGGACGGAACTATACGTCGGCCGTGACGACAAGCCCGTGACCCTCATGGACATGGCGGTGATCGGAGCAAAATATCTGAAAACCCATGGCAAGCTGGATGACATCGAACTTTCCGCCGAGATCAACGCCTGCTCCATCTTCATTGACGTGAACTATACCCATCCTGAGCCACGAACTGAGCGGTGGCTTTTGATGTTCAAGAATGAGACCCACAACCATCCCACGGAAATCGAGCCCTTCGGAGGAGCCGCCACCTGTATCGGTGGCGCTATCCGGGATCCCCTTTCCGGCCGCTCTTGGGTGTACCAGTCCCTGCGGGTGACGGGAGCCGCCGATCCCACGGTGCCGGTGGAGCGGACCCGGAAGGGAAAGCTGCCCCAGATGAAACTGACCCGTGAGGCCGCCGCCGGATTCAGCTCCTACGGCAACCAGATTGGTCTGGCCACGGGGCAGGTGGCGGAGCTCTACCATCCTGGCTTTGAGGCGAAGCGCATGGAGCTGGGGGCGGTCATTGCGGCGGCTCCAGCCCACATGGTGATGCGTGAGGAGCCTGAGTGCGGCGATGTGGTGGTGCTGGTGGGGGGCGGAACGGGCCGCGACGGAATCGGTGGTGCCACTGGATCCTCCAAGGTACACACTGTGGAGTCTGTGGTGGAGGCCGCCGCCGAGGTGCAGAAGGGGAATGCCGTGGAGGAGCGGAAGATCCAGCGGCTGTTCCGCAATCCGAAGGTGAGCTCCATGATCCGTCGCTGCAACGACTTTGGTGCCGGTGGCGTGGCAGTGGCAGTGGGAGAACTGGCTCCCGGTTTGGATATTAATCTGGACGCGGTGCCCAAGAAGTACGAGGGATTGAACGGTACCGAGCTGGCCATATCAGAGTCCCAGGAGCGCATGGCACTGGTGGTGCGGGCGGCTGACGTGGATGCCCTGATGGCAGCCTGTGCCGCCGAAAACCTCAATGCCGCTGCCATCGCCAGGGTGACGGATACAAACCGTCTGGTGATGCGGTGGCGGGGTCAGACCATCGTAGACATTGACCGTAGCTTCTTGGATACGGCAGGTGCAACACGTACTGCCCATGCCCTCATCACGTCGCCTGATGCCGACTCGCCCCTGTTGCGGCCCCTGGATTCTGTAGATGCGGCCTTTTCTCCTGCTGCCATGAGCCAGTCAGCCCAAATTCAGCCCACGGGTTCCTTGGCGAAGACTGCCCGCAGCTGGTTGGTGCATGGGGTGGAGCATGCCTGGTGCAGGCTGATGGCGGACCTGGCCTGCTGCAGCCAGCGGGGACTTTCCGAGCGGTTCGACGGTTCTATTGGGGCGGGCACGGTGCTGTTTCCCTTGGGTGGCCGCTACCAGTCCACCCCGGAGGCGGGAATGGCCGCCAAGATTCCTGTCCTTGACGGCGAGACCAGTACCGTCAGTCTCATGTCTTATGGCTATGACCCACGGATTGCCCAGTGGAGTCCTTGGCACGGTGGTCAGATTGCGGTGCTGTCCTCCTTGGCAAAGATTGCCGCGATGGGTGGAAATCCCGCCTCCTGCCGCCTGAGCTTTCAGGAATATTTCGAGCGGACGGTGGATCCCTGCTCCTGGGGAAAGCCTGCTGCCGCCCTGCTGGGTGCCTTGGAGGCCCAGAAAATCTGCGGGACAGCCGCCATCGGTGGCAAGGACAGCATGTCTGGATCCTTCCAGGAGCTGAAGGTGCCGCCCACCCTGGTGTCCTTTGCGGTGGCCACCGAGGAGCAGGAGCGAGTGCGGGGCGGAAGCTTTACCGCCGCAAACCATGCTGTGTATCTCATTTCCGTGCCCTACGGTGCTGCCTTGGATCCAGATTTTGATTCCTTCAACCGGAATGCCACCGCCCTGTACCAGTTGGACAGCAAGGTGGTGGCCGCCTATCCTGTGGGGGCTGGTGGTGTTGCCGAGGCGGTGGCCAAGATGGCCTTTGGAAACAAAATTGGCCTTGCCATAAAGGGCTGCATCCCTGCGGTGGGATTGCCGCTGGATTCCTGCAGCGCACTGCCTGCTGGGGTAGAGGGGCTTTTCCTGCCGGCCTATGGCTCCCTCGTGGTGGAGGTGGCCGAAGGCGTTTCCCAGGAAGACGTTGCGGCGGCAGGCTTTGACGGAGCCTGCCTCCACCTGCTGGGACAGACCATTGCAGACCCGGTGATAACGGCTGACCTGCCGGGCATTGGCTCTGTGGCGGTGAAGCTGGAGGAGCTGGAGTCCTGCTGGGAGGAAACCTTGTCAAAGGTGTTTCCGCCGGTCTCAGCCGCTCCGCAGGAGCGCTTGCCGGGCTTTGCCACTGCCGTCCACGAGTCCTTGCAGGCTGCCCGACAGGAGCTGGCTTCTGGAACAGGCGGCGGGGAAACCTTGACCATCATGGGGGCGGCAGCTCCTCGTATCATCCTGCCAGTGTTCCCCGGAACAAACTGCGAGTTCGACATGAAGCGGGCCTTCAGTCTGGCTGGTGGCGACGCACGGATTCTGGTGTTCAGGAACAATAGCCCTGAGGCTCTGCAGGAGTCCCTGGCTCAGCTGGCCAAGGAAATCGACCAGGCTCAGATTCTGGCCTTCTCCGGAGGCTTTTCTGCTGGTGACGAGCCAGACGGTTCCGGCAAGTTCATTGCCAACGTCATCCGGGAGCCACAAGTTGCCCAGGCCATCACAGACCTACTGGAAAAGCGGGACGGCTTGGTGCTGGGAATCTGCAACGGTTTCCAGGCCCTCATCAAGACGGGACTGGTGCCATACGGACGGATTCTGGAGCCTTCTGCCGAGATGCCCACCCTGACCTACAACACCATTGGCCGCCACATCTCCCGTGTCTCCCGCACTCGGATGGTGTCTGGCTTGTCTCCCTGGGCACGGCATCAGTCAGTGCTGGAGGATGCAATCCATCTGGTGCCCATCTCCCACGGTGAGGGACGGATTATCATCAGTCAGGGACTGGCCCAGGACTTGTTCCGCAAGGGGCAGGTCTTCACCCAGTACGTGGATGAGTACGGCGGGGTGGCTTTCAGAGAGCCGGACAATCCCAATGGTTCTGCCTACGCCATCGAGGGACTCACCAGTCCCGACGGCAGGGTTCTGGGAAAGATGGGCCACAGCGAGCGAACCTTGGGGCCAGACCTGCTGAATGGCAGTCCGTACCTGATGGGAAATGTCACTGGCCACGGCGGAGTGTGCAAGAAAACCAGCGCCTGCCAGAATATTTTTGCCGCAGGTGTGTCATATTTCCAATAAAACATGTATATTTATAACTGACACCTGTTCTGAAATTTGTGGAGCAGGTGTCCGAGGAGTTTTGAAATGAAGAGAATTATGTCATGTGCTCCAGTTGCCTTGGTGGCACTTGTTGTTTTGATGGGTTTTGTCGGGTGCTCCAGTGCTCCCCAGGGCTGGCTCGCAGACTATGAGGAGGGCCAGCAGCTGGCCTCCAAAAAGGGCAAGGATATGCTGTTGTTCTTCAGCAGCGAGGATACAGATGGGGTCAGCACCCAGCTGAAGACAAACATCTTCGATACGTCGGCTTTTATCGATGCTGCCAGCAAGGACTATGTGCTGGTGCATCTTGATTACTCCGACTCCAGGATGGCTGCCGTTCAGGTTGGTGAGGATGCCACTGAGGAGCAGAAGAAGGCTGCGGAGGCTGCCATGCCCCAGCTGGAAAAGGATATTGCCACCGCCATGAATTTTTCCGTGGCAGGGGGCACTATGCCGGTGATGCTGCTGACCACACCCCAGGGCTATGTCTACGGAACCATCCCCTATGATGCGGCTGTCACAACACCGGAGCAGTTCCTGACCGTGCTGGCGGACAACAAGGAGAACGGGGACAAGCTGAAGTCCTTGGCGAAGGCGGTGGATTCCAGCACGGGAGTGGCCAAGCTGAAGGCCATCGATGAGTTGTATGAAGCCACCGATCCTGCCTACAGCTACCTCTTGTCAGACTTGTACGGCATGGGCCCAGAGCTGGATCCCAACAACGAGAGCGGTCTCCGTGGCAAATATGCCATGCTGGATGCCTATGCCAAGGCCACCGAGGCCCTGTTCACTGGCGATGCTGCTGTCGCAATCCAAGCCATGCTGGCGCCCGTTGAGGATGGTTTCTGCAGCGATGTGGAAAAGCAGGATCTGCTGTATCAGGCAGCCTATTTCTGCTCTTTGATTGGTGACTCCGCAAATATGTTCACCTATTTGAACCAAGCGCTGGAATGTGCCCCTGAAAGCGAGATGGCCTCCACCATCAAGAGGACCATCGATGCCTACAATCGGGCCAATGAGAATGCAGGTGTCACTGCGGAGGGGATGGAGTAGTGGATCCTGATTCCATACCCTCGGAACCTCCCCCGGCAGTGGCGGTAGATGCCGCTGCCATGCCGGGATTTGTAGGACTGCTGCTGGCGGTAGTAGTCCTCATCATCCTTTCCATGATTTTTTCCTCATCGGAAAGTGCCTTTCTATCAATCAACAGACTTCGTATTCGGTTTCTCCGCTCAAAGAAGGACCGAGGAGCCATCCGTGTGGGGAAGCTGCTGGACCGCAAGGAGCAGCTTTTGAACACGGTGCTGGTGGGCAACAACATTGTGAACATTGCCATCACCGCCCTGCTCACCTCCCTGGCGCTGCAGCTGTTCGGCTCCTCCGGTGTGGGAATCGCCACCCTGGTGTCTACGGTGGTGCTGTTGATTTTCGGAGAGATTACGCCAAAGACTGTGGGAAGCCGCCACCCGGAGCCAGTGGCCTTCCTGTTCTCTGGTTTCATCTCATTTTTCATGAAGCTGCTTTCTCCCCTCGTCTTTGTCTTCTCCGGCTTTGCCCGGCTGGCCTCCCGGGCCTTGGGCATCAAGTCCGAACAAAAGACCGTATCATTCACCGAAGATGAGATAAAGAATTTCATCGATGTGGGTGAGGAGGAGGGCGTGCTGGAGCAGAGTGAGAAGCGGATGATGCATCGTGTCTTCCGCTTCACGGACCTGGCGGCCAAGGACATCATGGTTCCCCGCACAAAGATTGTTGCAATCAGCCTCACTGCCAGCTACCATTCCATCATCGAACTGGCCCAGCAGTCTCGGCTTTCCCGCTTTCCCGTCTACCGTCAGAATCTGGACGACATTGTGGGTGTCCTCTACATCAAGGACATGATGTTCTATCAGGGAAAGAGCGACAACTTCTTTGTGCAGGACATCATGCGGCCGCCCCTCTACATTGTGGGGACAAAGAAAATGTCCTCGGTGCAGCAGATGCTGCGGGAGAACCGGCAGAGTCTGGCGGTGGTCATTGACGAGTATTCCGGTACCGACGGCATTCTCACCACCGAGGACATTTCCCGGGAAATTTTCGGTACGGTGGGGGACGAGTTCTACCAGGCGCGGATGCCCCAGACGGTGGAGCTGGCCCAGGGTGAGGCCCTGGTGGATGGGGCTGTCCGCCTTACGGAGGTTGCCGAGCGGTTCGGATGCAGCCTCCACTCCGAGTTCTACGAGACTTTGGGAGGGTATCTGAGCGAGAAGCTGGACAAGGTCCCCGTGGAGGGTGACTTTTATCGGGAGCAGGGAATGCTCTTTACCGTCAAGGAGGCGGATGCAACCCGCATCCTCACCATCCATGTGAAAAAGGAGGCTCAATGATGTGGGTGTTTACCGTGGTGCTTCTGGTGGCATTGGTGGGAGCCTCCGCCTTCTTCTCCTCCTCGGAGACGGCCCTGCTGTCCATCTCGAAAATTCATCTGCGCCAGATGGTGAAGGACAGGATGCCGGGCGCCAAGCGTGTGTCTGCCTTGAAATCAGACATGGATCGCCTCCTGACCACCATCCTCATCGGAAACAACTTTGTGAACAACCTGGCCTCCTCTGCTGCCACGGCTCTGGCGGTTGACCTTTTTGGGCAGGGTGGTGTGGGAGCCGCCACGATGGCCATGACCATCATCATCATCATGTTTGGGGAGGTGCTGCCCAAGACCCTGGCCACCATGAAGCCTGCCCAACTGGCCTGCCGTGCCTCCCTGCCTTTGATGGTGCTCCAGAAGGTGATGTTTCCCCTGGTGTGGCTCTTTGCCTGCCTGACCCGTGGGGTGGGTTCCTTTGTGGACAAGGTGTGGAGGTCAGATACGCCTCTGGTGACGGAGGATGAGCTGAAGACCCTTATCGCCCTGGGGAATGCGGAGGGCACTCTGGAGAAGGACGAGAAGGACATGCTCTACAAGATATTCGAGTTTACGGATCTGCGGGTGCGGGACATTGAGCGTCACCGTTCCTTTGTCCAGGGCATTCCCTCCGACGCAAGCTATCAGGAGGCGGTGGCCATCTTCAACAGGTGCGGCTATTCCCGCATTCCCGTCTATGATTCAGTCAGCGGGCAGGAGGGGAACAAGGATGCCTACGTGGGGCTGCTGCACTACAAGACCATGCTGTTCTATCAGGGGAATCGGGAGGAGAAGGACTTTGCCCGCCGCCACATGAAGGACATCCTCTACGTGCCGGAGACAAAGCTTGCCGTGTCCCTGCTGCACACCTTCAAGACGGACAGAACCAGCTTTGCGGCGGTGGTGGACGAGCATGGAACCACCAGTGGCGTGGTGACGCTGGACGACATCCTCAATGCGGTGATGGGCCGCATGACCGATGAGTACAGCCGGGAGGTGGCTCCTGAAAAGCGGATTCGCATCCTGTCCTCCACAGACTTCCTGCTGCCGGGAGACCTGAAGCTTTCCGACGTGAACGAGATTTTCAGCCTCCACTGCGAGTCCGAGGACTTTGACACCCTTGGAGGCTGGCTCTTGGAGCGGTTCGGCTATCTGCCCTCCACTGGAGAGGTGTATCGTGACGGAGAACGAATCTTTGTGGTGGAGGATCAGGCCCAGCGGCGCATCAAGACGGTGCGGTTGAAAATAAAGGCGGCTGTCAGAAAACAGAGAGTGCCGGTGTCAGGTGATTCGTAGACCGGGAGAAGGTGATGGGAGCAGAAGGCGGGATTCCCCGCCTTCTATTTTTTTGCCAGCAGCTCCAGCACCTGGGGAACCTGATAGACCGACTGAATCACCAGCTGGGCGGGACCTGTTTTTGGAGAATCGGCCTGCTCCACAATTGAGTCCAGGGGATGGGGGTGGCCGGTGGCAGTGGCCGGGTGCTGCACAAGAACAGCCTGTCCGCCAATGGCTTGGTAGCCGTCGGTGTATTTCTTGTGGTCGTCAAAGAAGAGGGTTTCCGCCACGGTAAAGCCACCTGCGGCAAGGGCGGTGCGATAGGAGTCTGGATAGGGCTTGCCCTTGAAGCCGTTGCTCTGGATATCGTGGATGCCGGTGAACAGGTCCGCCACATTCAGGAATTCCAGCACCCGTTGGGCATGGCAGCGGGGAGCGTTGGTGAGGATGGTCATGGGGAGACCCAGGGATTGCAGCAGTGGCCGCAGGTTTGGGTCGGGATTCAGCTCCTGAAGCTCCTGGGGGGGATGGACGGCGGCAAAGTATGCGTCAGTGTCCTCCAGTCCGTGCTCCGTCTTGAGCCATTCCAAGGTGGTGCCATAGAAGGGAAGCCGCTGCTGCCGTCGTTCCGCCGCCTGCTGGAAATCCAGTTCCAACACGTCCGCCACAAAGCCGATCATCCTGCTGGTGATACCCTGGTCGATGGCGGCGGTGGAGGGGTACAGGGTGTTGTCTAAATCGAATAAGAGATGCCTGATTTTCATATACATTATTTTCGGTCAAAAGATGAGTCGATGTTTAGCTCCGAACGATATTTTGCCACCGTTCGACGGGCAATTTTTATGCCCTGTTGAGCCAGCACCTCCGAGAGCTTCTGGTCCGAAAGTGGTTTGGTGGCCCCTGACCGCTGATGCTCCTCCAGCAGCTCCTTCAGCATGAATTTGACGCCCTCCTTCGACAGGACCTCCTGGGGGTGGCTGGCGGTGCCGTCAGTCTGCTGCTGGGGGGAAACAAGACTGGTGGCAACCTGATTTGAGAAGAAGTACCGCATTTCGAAGATGCCCCACTGGCAGCGCAGGTACTTGTCCCTGGCCATGCGGGAGATAGTGGACTCGTTCACCTCGATCATTTCCGCCAGATCCTTCATCCGTAGGGGTCGCAGATACCGAGGCCCCTTCAGGAAGAAGTCTCGCTGCAGCTCCACAATGGCCACGGCTGCCTTCCGCAGGGTGGCCTTCCGCAGATCCAGCGCTTGCATCAAGTCTTGGGCCTCCTTGACGGACTGGCGCACCTGCTTTCTGCTGTCGGCCGTCAGGGACTTCATGTGGGCGCTCAGCTCCTTGTAGGCTGGGGACAGGATGACCTCAGGGAGGATCTTGTCGTTCACGGTCACCTTGAAGGAGGCTTCTTGGTCTGAGTCAACCTGCTCCACCAGCACATCGGGACGAATGAAGACCGTGGGCTGGGAATCGAACTGGCGTGCAGGCAGGGGATCGAGGCTTTTGATGAAGCTGACCGCCTGCTCCACCAGCTCCTTGGTGATTTTTTCCGGCAGGGGATGGAATGATGGCGGTGGTGTCCAGCTGGCGGTGGAGGCTGGAGCCTGCCAGATGAAGCCCTTTTCCCCTTGGGAAGCTTGGAGCTCTTTCAGCTTGCTGGTAATGAGGGGAATCTGGAGTCGTTCCAGCAGGGAAAGGTTGCCTGCCAGAATAAAGAGACTGGTCTCTATCACCGGGGAATTGCCTGTCACCTGCTGCAGCGCTCCCTCTTGAGCCTCCCCCTTTTTGCCTAGGGTCTGCACGTAGAGTGACTCCTCCGGGCCGCTGGTACAGCAGCCGGCTGGCTCCAGATTGCGGATTACTTCCAGGCAGCTTCGGAGCAGCTGTTCCCCTTTCTCCCGGGATAGGGCTGGTTCCTGCTGGCGGCGCAAAAAGTATTCCAGCTGGGAGAGGGGAGCCTGCTGTACAAAGCCCCGTGAATCCAGATCCATGATCAGCATTTCTCCCAGCTCCAGCTGGGACTTGTCGCTGGTGGCGAGGCGAAACTGCTTCCATAGATGGAGCTGGATGCTGTCGGGGACATCCTCCCGGCTTTCTAGGAATTTCTGGAAGTTGTCGCTCCGTTCCTCACGATCCGCCTGGTGCAGGTGGGGCTGGAATTCCTCCTGAAGCTGCCTTTTCTTTGGGGGAGCAGTCTTTACATCAAGGCTCGCGTCACGGAGGATTTCGATGGCAGGATTGGCTTCTGCTGCCTGCTGGATGCTTGTAGCCAGATCATAGTGGTTCATCATCAGGATGTTCAGTGACTGCAGCATCTGGGGAGACAACTGCATCTGCTGGGACATCTGCTGACTCTGAAAATAATCCATGGCGAATCCGCCTGCGAAGCCGCCCATATTACCTCCGTAAGCCTCATAGTAGCATAAAAAATCCCTTTCCGATATACTCAAGTCATGAAAAACTTTTCCCCCTTTGGCCTTTCTGTCCCTGAAATTATATTGCCCCATGCAGACATTCCCCTTGCCCAATGGGCGGTGATTGCCTGCGATCAGTACACTCAAGACCGGGAGTACTGGTGCCAGGTGCGTGAGGAGGTGGCTGGAAGCCCTTCCACCCTTTCACTGATTTTGCCGGAGGTGTATCTGGCAGATGATGATAAGGACCAGAGGATTGCCACCATCAGGCAGACCATGCAGGAGTACTTGGCGGGAAACGTCTTCCGTCCTGAGTTTTCCGGTTTTGTGTATCTGGAGCGAACCACAGAATATGGTCGAGTCAGGAAGGGTTTGGTGGCGGCGGTGGACTTGGAGTCCTATGAGTGGAAGCCCTTCTCCAAGGCCCTTATTCGTGCCACGGAGGCTACCATTCCGGACCGCATTCCTCCCCGCATGGAGATTCGTCGTGGCGCCGCCTTGGAGCTGCCCCACATCATGCTGCTGGTGAACGACAAGGCTGGTCGTCTGGTGGATTCCTGCGGTGACGAAATTCATGCCCAGAACACGGCTCCCCTGTATCAGGGGGACTTGATGCTGGGTGCTGGAAGCATTGCGGGGTATCCCGTAGAGGGCACGTTGCTGGATGGCTGCTATGCTGCCTTGGAGCAGCTGGCGGCGGAAAATACCAGTGAGGACGGCGATGTGTTCCTCTTTGCGGTGGGAGACGGAAACCATTCTCTGGCCACCGCAAAGGCTGTGTGGGATGAGTACAAGGCGGACCAGCTGGCGGAGGGAAAAACCCCAGCGGACCTGGCTGATTGTCCCCTTCGGTATGCACTGGTGGAGATGGTGAACATCTACGACAGTGGCCTCACCTTCGAGCCGATTCATCGGGTGCTGTTTGGCTGTGATGCTGCCGCCCTGATGGATTTTTGTCAGAACAAGCTGGCGGGGCGGCTGGCGGAAGTGGACTCCTCCGAGCAGCTGGCCTCCATGGTGGCAGCTTCCACCAACAGCTTTGGCTTTGTCTTTGTGGACGGGGAGGGAAAGCAGCAGTACCGCTGTCTTGAAACAAGCATCAGGGAACTGGCGGTGAGTCGGCTGCAACCGGTGCTGGATGACTTTCTGGCAGAAAAAAGGGCTGGGGAGATTGACTACATCCACGGCACTGATGAGGTGTTCCGCCTTGGTTCCCAGCCGGGGGCCGTGGCAATCCTGCTGCCACCAGTGGCAAAGGACAGCTTCTTTTCCACCATCGGCAGTGGCGGCCCCCTGCCACGAAAGAGCTTTTCCATGGGTGAAGCCAGCGAAAAACGGTTTTATCTGGAAGCCAGAAAGATTTAAAGGCTTCCCAAGCCAGAAAGATTTAAAGGCTTCCCAAGCTAAAAAAACGAAGGGCTCGTAACGCCGGAAATTATCAAGTCGTGCTGTTGTCCCCGAGTGAAAGCTGGGGGACTTTTCAGTTTTACTGAAATAAATTGAATTTCCAGCCAAGGGTGAC
Source organism: uncultured Spirochaetales bacterium (assembly GCA_946061495.1). Lineage (GTDB taxonomy): Bacteria > Spirochaetota > Spirochaetia > Treponematales > Treponemataceae > Treponema_F. The sequence goes on from CAMGSV010000039.1 coordinate 12,631, forward strand.
TCCTGCAAACCAGTGGGAGGCTCCACCTCTGGAGCTTGAGTCGGGGTAGTAGTAGTGTTGACTGGTGGACTTCATGTAGGTCTGTCCGATTACCACCGGCATATAGTTGTAGTCTAGCCTCAGGGTAAGGAAGTGGCGGGGAAGCATCTGGTATCCCGCTGTCAAGGCTGCTCCAAAGCCAAGCTGCCCCTTCATGTTGTAGTCCAGGAACTGTAGGTTCCGCAGGATGTGGGTATCGTAGCCAAAGGCACCGATTATCGGATGGATGGAAGCATCAAGCTGGAAATAGAGCCGAGGATTATGGTTATAGGTGATTCTGAATTGCAGGTCTACCTGTAGAACCTCATGACGATAGCTGATGACGTCTCCGTCAAAGTACTTTTTTTCCAGACCATCGGTCCAGGGTGTGGTTTCCTGCTTGTTAGAGGGAACATACTGACGGTAGCCGTCTTGGGCAACCATGGAGGTCTGCTGCCAGCTGAATCCTGCCATGGGTGTGAGGAGCAGCTTTCTGTCTGGAGAGGCAAAGGTCCAGCCAAGAAATCCTCCCGCCATAAAATAATCCGTCAGTCTGTTGGTGTGGGTGGAAAAATGGGTTTGGTGGCCCCTTGTGGAGTTCCAGTCAAAGTCGTCCATCTTGCCACATATCATGGGAATACCCGCTCTGCCGTACAGCTGGGCAGAAAAGGCCCGGTACTGGAATTCCACATCAAGTCCCACCACCATCATACCGTATATATCCCATTGCAAGAAGCTGATTTGTCTTCCTCCTGGGGGAGCGAAGGCAACCTGCTGTCCATAACCGTCCATATTGAACAGATGCTCCCCAATGGAACCTCCCTTGTAACCCAGACTGGGCTGGAGGGAAACTTGGAGGGCGGGAGGATCGCGGTAGTCCTGGCAGAAGATGAGACTGCCCAAGAGCAGTGTCAGGCAGCTGGTGGCAATCCATTTTAGCGGGAGTTTTTTTGTTCTGGCCAAGTGGTTCCGAGGGCTTCTCATCAATGTGTTTTTTTTCACACTGACAGCGGATCCTGACCGTGAATCTTTACCAGCTGCTTCCGGACCGCATCCAGGTCCCGGGGATAGGGGGCGGTGAAGGTTATCTTCTCCTGGGAAACAGGATGGATGACTGTCAGCTGGTAGGCATGGAGCCCCAGTCGTTCCAGCAGGGGCCGCTCCTCAAAGGGATCTCCCCGCCAGGAACGCTTGATTTCAGACAACCGCACCGGCTTCTGGTTTCCTCCGTACAAGGGGTCGCAGACAATGCTCAGCTGGTTGGCCCACAGGTGGGCACGAATCTGGTGGGTGCGGCCGGTAACTGGTCGCGCTTCGAGCCAGGTATAGGGCGGGCAGCTTGCCAGTACTCGGAAATCCGTGATGGAGGGCTTTCCCTGCCGCTTGCTCACCACCGTACGGTGCATGGGGTCTCCATCTGGCAGGAGTCGGGTCTCCTCGTGGTGACTTTTCCACAGAGGGCGGCCATTTACCAGCGCATGATAGATTTTTTCCACCTGCCGGTTCTGAAACTGCAGGGATAGATTTCTGTGGGACTCCTGGGTGCGGGCATAGAGCACCACACCGGAGGTATCCTTGTCTATGCGGTGCAGGGCGAATAGTCTCCCGAACTCCTTTTCCAGCTCCAGGTCAAGCCGTGGAGCAGTTTGGTCGTATCGGTCTGCTGCCACCAAAAGCCCCGACCTCTTGCTCACCGCCACAATGGAGTCGTCATGGTATAGTACTTCGTAGGGAACGTTCTTTTTCACAACCTCAAGTATACTGCAACGATGGGGGAAAGGGAAGGGTGAGAAGAAAAAATAGGAGCTTACACCTTGCCGGCTAGCTTCAGTACCGTCTCCAGCGGGAGGTTGGTGCAGCGAGCCATCATCTGGGGAGCCAACCCCTCGGACAGCATGCTCCTGGCCGTCTCCAGCTTTGTCTGGTGGGCTCCACGTTCCAGCCCAATAGAGATGCCCTTCTCATACCCCTCGTCGTAGCCGTCGTATCGTGCATCTGCCATCTTTACCGCCCAAGTCATGTAGTGCCTCCTGTAGTTAGGAGGGGACACCC
>CAMGSV010000040.1 GCA_946061495.1 uncultured Spirochaetales bacterium
CCGCAACGGAGCTTTCAGACCTTGACCAGAAGCTCCAAGCCTTTTATCATTACCTACAGAAAGGGGTGGTGGAATCCGAGCTGGCACAAATCATCTCGGACAGCATCACCACCCTGAAAAACGACTCGCTGGAACGGAGGCACTACATGACTTGGGCGGTAAAGATGGCGGATGCACGGTATGACGGCTACGACGAGGGGTATGAGAAGGGCATCTCCATCGGACTGGAGCAAGGGCTGGAACGGGGACTAACCACCGGTCGGGAAGAAGGCATCTCCATCGGCTTAGAGCAAGGGCTGGAGCGTGGAGCCTACCAGACCAAGCTGGAGACGGCCAGGAGCATGCTGCTGGATGGATTTTCCCCTGAGATGATTTGCAAGTACACTTCGCTGCCGATTGAAACCATCCAGCAGCTCATCGGCTAGAAACGGCATCCAAACCGCCCCCAGCGCCGAATCCATTTCTGAAAAATTCCACCTTTTCTTTTCCTTGTGTCACTCCATGGGACAGTGCCTGTAGTAGAATGGGAGAGTATTGACAGGAGGACAAGATGGTGCACATAATTCCACCCTACAGGACATATCAGGCGGCATGCAGGGAAAAAAACTACAAGGCCAGCGTCATGGAGGGAGTGAGCGGAGTCGAATGGGTGGCTATCACGGACAAGCGGACCGGCAACACGAACCTGCTGCGGATTCCCGAGGGCATCAACCTGAACACCCCCGAAATACCGGAACACCTGCGGATGCAGTTCACCGGCGAGCTTGTGTCGGACATGATAGACAAGTTCATATAGGAGGTTGCTGGGAAAGTGGGAGCAAGCCCGCCCAAGCCCCAGACAAAATTGTCACAGGGATTCGCAGGTGGTGTGAGCCACCATTTTAATCACTTCCACGCAGAACTGGCTGCAAGGCCAGATTCTATTTTGCTACGCAAAATTCGAGAGGACAGCGAGGCACGGCAAAGCACCGAGGAAAATCGTAGATTTTGGAAAAACGCTCGTTTTTCCAAAGACCTGTGACAAACACCGCAGCAGAGCCTGGAAAGCGAGCCCCTAGAAGTTGGGAGCGAGGAATGAGAGCCCCAGCCCCAACACCTCGTTCCTAGTCCCAGTCGCCGGGTGAAGCCGAAGCCAAACCGCACCCACTGCCACTTCCGCCGCTCCCACTTTACCACACAAACACACCGTGCTATACTGAACCCAATGGAAGCGCTCGGCTCCAGGCGGTTGTCTCCCAGACTCTACCGGCTTTTAGTCGGAATACTGGATATGGGAGGTAAGCAAGATGACGATATACGAAATTCTTTCGTTGGCCATCAATGTGGCTATTCTGATTCTTGGCTTGCTCTCTTACCTGAAATAATGGAAGAGTAAAAAATAACCGCCAGTGGCCTCGAAACCATACTGGCGGTTATAAACCACAGTGGAGACGACCCGGAGCCGGGCCTTCCTTCTTCTCACTATACCACACCTCCACCCCAAAGTCAAACCCCAAGCCACGGACACCAATTGCCACAGGGATTCGCAGGTGGCGTGAGCCACCGTTTCAATCACTTCCACACAGAACTGGCTGCAAGGCCAGATTCGATTTTGCTACGCAAAATCAATGCTAAAAGCCCGAATGGCACGGACAGAATGCTCATGGCAGCAGTTGAGACTGTCCTTGCTGCCGGACAGTTCCGTCTCCGTCACCTCCCAAAGGGCAAGTTCCCCTTCCGGAACCCAAAACGATGCAACCACTAAATCAAGCCTTTGCTTACAGCATCCATTAAAAAATCATTGAGCTTTGTTTGCCAGCCCTTTCCCATGGACTTGAAATGATCAACGAGATACGTGCTCAATCTGATGGACACCTGCTCCCTTTTAGGCTTGAAATATTCGGGATAGCGAGGCTCGAATCCAGAAAAATCTGTAATTTCAGGAATATCTGAAAAGTCGATTCCCCTTGACCTGATTTCAGCGACCTTTTTGGCAGTTAAAGTTTCTTCGTTGCTCATAATAAAAAAGCTCCTCTTCTTTTGTTGCAATGCGAGAAGAAATTATCCTTATTCTTTCTCGCTCAGTGAAAACAGTCGTCAGGACAACAATGCCGTTTATATTTCCAAGACCAACAATCCTTTCCCCCTGAAGGGTCGAATGCTCCCAATCCACTTTCTCTATGAAAAAAGGGGCATTGAACACACCAAGGATTTCTTCAAAAGATAATCCATGCTTTTTTTTGTTTTGACGGGAAAAAGGTCCCGCAGTCTTGCCATGACGGAGGCGCCTGGAACAACCGCAGGATTGTGGGAAAGTGCGTCAGTTACCGCTTTTTTTTCAGCCTCCCCATGTTAAGACAACACACTCCTATCTCCCGAATACCCGCCACCACGGAGAAATTTTCCACAGGAAATTGGATGAATTTCCTGTGGAAATACCCCCAATTTGTACTGGATTTTGGAGGAATTTCCAGTGGAAATTGGATTGATTTCCACTGGAAATTTGGCGGGAAAAAGTGGGTGGGATTATCCCAAAAGCTTTATTTCCTGCAGCTGCTTTTCCAGAAGGGTACGGTCATCCTCGGCCTTTTTGAGACCAGCCCGTGCTGTCTCAAGGTTTTGCTCCCGCTGACCCTTTTCCTCCCGGCACTTCCTGATTCCCTCCTCCAAGGGGTTGATGATGGCATCGTTGCACTCAACCTTGATTGCATGGATAATGTGCTCTTTTTCTTCCTGAACAGGATCAAACACTGTGTCAAAATTGATGCTGCGATTGAAAGCTGTTATGCGATCCTTCATCTTTGATTTCCTCGTAGCAATTCCAATAATCAGACCAACAATGGAGAGTATTCCTACAAAGAAGTCTTTTACCTTTTCCCTTGTTTCCCTCTCAAAGTTGTAGTTGAAATTCTCAGAGGTCTCTAGCTTCAGTTTTACCTTAGCCTGTATGTCCTTAAGAAAATCATCGAATTCAAAATCTTCAATGCATCTTTCACAAATACTTTCAATATCATCAAAGTACTCATCCATTGCTTTCCTGATTGTTCTTTTCAAACTTGTGATACTCTCGTTAAATCCACGCTTGATATCAGTGGTAAGATATTCTGTCTCTCGCTCGAGCTTACACTTGATGTCATTATAGTTTTCAAGGAGCTTCCAGCCATCTACAATAGAGTCCATTCTTTCGACGTGACCTCGTACAATGGTTTCCAAATTACGCTTGGATGGTGGAATTTCTTCTTCAAACAACTCACCTAATGTAGCGTCGAGTCTCGTGAGTTTTTTCTCCAGCTTTTTCTTGGCCTTGCTTATCCCGCTTTCCTTTTCCTCCAGCTCACTGTCCGGGGTCTCCAAGAGCTTGATGGTGTTCTTGCACTCCATGGACTTCTTTTCGATTTCCGCCTTTTTTTCCTGCCCCGCCGCCAGTATCTCGTTCTTTGGCTTGGCAAGAAGAATCTCTCCCTTTTCCTGGGTAATCAGGTCGATGACGGCCTGACCAAGACTGTCCATGTGGCTCTTTTCCCGGAACTGCTTTTGGCTGCTTATCTCAAAGTCAGAGCAATATCTGTCCCAGGTAAAGCGGTAATCCTCGCTACTATTGATTTTTTCCATAGGAAGCTGGGAAAGCAGGGCCATATTTGCAGACAGCAGGATTGGCTCCCGCTCCTTCACCAGCAAGGAAATGGTGTCGTCTCCGTATTGCCTGCACTGCTTGTTGATCTCGTCAATGACGTACTGTCTGATTGTATCCTCGGAATCTCCGTTCATGTAGGGAATGTCATACTTGTTGATGCCAATAATCACCTTGCCGGGACCACATTTCTTTACGTCTTCAAAGAGAATCGTCCGATCCTTGCCGTCAAAGGGACGGCCGGCATAGAGCATCATCAGCACTACATCCGCCTTTTTCAGGAATTCCTTGGTCCGCTCCTCACGGGATACAATGGGGTCGTTCATGCCGGGCGTGTCCACAATTTCCACCCCCTTCAGATACTCCTTGGGATAATAAATCCGTACTGCCTTGGTGATGGACACATATTTTCCCTCGGCACCGACATATTCCACTAGGTTTTCCAGTGTGTCCTCCTGGGTCTTTCCTAGGTACGACTCCAGGCTCGCTCCCAGCTTTCCGGCCTTGGATACCAGCTCCTGGGCAGCCTGCACCTTGGATTTTTCCACCTCGTTGCCCTCCAGCTCCGCAAGGTCCCTCCGGGCCTGGCTCTTTTGCTCCTCCCACTCGTCCTTGGTGTAGAACTCCGCCTCCACCTTTTCCTGCTGGCCATAGGTGATGACAGACAGGGCTGCCGTCATGGGGGTGGTGGCGGCGGGCAGCACATCATTCCCAAAGACAAAGGAGTTGAGGAAGGTGGACTTGCCGCACTTCATCTGCCCGATAACACCGATGGTTAGGACATCACGCTCTATCTTTGCAATGATTTCCTGCCCCCGCTCCTTTGCCAGCCAGCCAAAGTCCACCGCCTGCTGGGTGAGTTTGACTACCTTTTGCTTTTGGATTTGAAAATCCTCCAATACATTTGCCATCTTATCTTCCTCCTTCCTGGATGTCCTTAATTTTCTTTGTCAAATTCTTGCTGCAGTCCTCCAATTGCTTTTTGGCCGCGTTCAATTCCACATATTTTCTTTCAGCCTCCTCCCTAGCCTCCACCACTTTTCCATATTCCTCGAATTTATTGTGTGCCTCTTTCATCAAGTTGTCAGAAACATCATCCAACAGCTCCTTCAGCCTTTGCCCCGCACCATAGTCCATCTGATAAATGTCCCCCCGGAAGATCCTTTCTTTGTATTGGGGAATTTCCCGTGCAGTTTTACAGCAGTCTTCAATCTTTTTCACGAGGGCAAGGTAGTCATCATACAGTTCGTCCGACCGATTTTCTTCACTTTTTGCCTCTTTGCGTTGCTGTGTGCAGTCATGCTCATACATAGCTCTTAGCTCTTCAACACGCTCCTTCACCCGCTCCAAGTAGTTGCCAGTGTCATTGGTCACAGAGACTTCCTGCAGCTTGCTCATAATCTTTTCAACTGGCTCCTTTTTACTGTACCGGATGTAGCCCTGCACAGGGATTTCCGCCCTTGCAAAGGTTGTCTTGATGTGCTCTTCCACCTTGTCCACCTCTCCTGGAGCCTTGGTGTCCGTCTTGTTGATGACAACGTAGAGCGGCTTTTGCAAATTACTCTTGATGGTGTTTAAGGATGTCTTGTTTACCTCTCCTGCGTTTACATCGAAAACCCAAAAGAGGGCGTCGCACTCGTTGATAACCTCAATAGTCCGCTCAGTATCCTCCTGGTCGGTGGAGGTAAAGCCGGGGGTGTCCAAAATGCTCAGGTTGCTCAGCTGGGGATTGTTGCAGGTCATGATAAAGTACTTGATGAGCTTAGAAACACCGTCCACCTGGTCCAGGATCTCCTTGCTTACCTTTTTGAAGGCAGCCTCGCTGAGAGTCTTCAGCCTGTTGTCGGGGGTAAAAAACTGGAAGGTGGTTCCGTGAGCGTTTTGGGAAATGTAGGTGGGAATGGCGGTGGTGGCCTTGGTGCTGACCGGCAGTTCCACCGTGGTTCCTGAGCTTGCCTCCAGAATCTTGTTCACAATGGAAGTCTTTCCTGCAGAGAACTCACCCACAAAGGCAACGGTCCGCTTGTTCCTCAGCCAGTCCTTCTTTGCAATCTGCTTCCAGTGCTCGAGGTCAGCGGAAAACAAATCATGATCCGCATGTATACCAAATTTTTCTCCTAGCTTCTTCACCAATTCCTGAACCTCGTCCTTAATGTAGTCAGCCAATTCGTCCACTTTTTGATAGACTCTTTCCTTGTTTTTGTCATCCTTTGCCTTGAGGATTTCCCGCACAAAGCCAAGGGAGTCCCCCTTGAGGGAAAGGTCATCTCCCTGTTCCTTTATGGTTTGCTTGCTATCCTCAAGCTCCTTTTCCACCTGAGTCTTGGCAGTCTGTAGTTCTCCTATTTGCTTTTCTTTCTGTGAGACCTCATCCCTGTGCTTTTTTGACTTCTTGTCAAGTTCATCCTCAAGGTCTTCTATCTCCTCTTCTGCCTCCTCCAGCTTGTTCTGAAGCTTTTTCTTTTCCACTTCCGCAGCTGCAGCCATTTCCTTCAAGGACAGAAGTTCATTCTGCAGTTTGTCCACAGATTTGTTTTCTTCCTTGGCAGCCTGCAGCAGCTCTTCCAAGCTTTTCTTTTCCGCTGCCGCCGTATCCTTCAAAGACTGGAATTCCGCCTGCAGCTTGTCCGAAACGGATTTTTTTTCTGCCTCGGTATCTCTCAACACCCCTTCAAGCTTACGCTTTTCCTCCACTAGTCTTTCAATCTTTTCCATCAGCACTTGTGTGGCCGTCTCTGGATTACCAGAGGTGGTGGCGACCTTTGACTCTGCCATAGTCAAGGCGTCTTTAAGAATACCAATCTCTTTCTGCAAGTCACGGATATGGTTTTCCAATTCTGCGGTCTGAGAATCTTCTTTATCTGGTGGCGACACCTCCCCATTGCCTACAGAGCCTTCAGCTGGAGTGGTCTTCTTCCTGCGAACTGCCACAATAATGATTGCCAGAACCAAGATGAAGATGGTTCCACCATACACCAGCAGCAGTCCCATTGGCCCCAAGTTGTTTGCTATTGCCATGATATCCATGACTATCCCCGTGCCTCCAATTCAATTGATAGCTGCCTGTTGGCCTGTTGCAGACTGGAAATCTCGTCTTTCAACTGCGAAATCTCAGCATCCCTTGCCTTGAGCTTTTTCTTCAGGTCAGCAATCTCCTCCTCCAGCTCCTCCACCTCGTCCTCTTGGTCTTTGAGCTGTTCACGGCGGTCTTGCGCCGATTTAGTCAGTTTTTTGACCTGCTCCTCAAGCTCCAGAATCTGTTTTTTCAACAAGGCGTTCTTCTGGGTGAGCCTTTCGATAGTAGAAGATTTTCCACCATCCAGCAGACTTCCAGCCGCCCCCAAAACACTACCAATTCCCATTATGCTTCCTCCAATTCCTTTTTATAGCCTAGCAGGGTTTCCCTTCTGGCATTGAAGGCTTCCCTGGATACCCTGTATTGCTGCTCCAGCTCCTCAAGGTTCTGCCTTTTCTGTGCCATCAAAGCTTCTGCCTCTTGCTTCAATGTTGTGGTGATTGCCTCCAGTACTCCGCTGGAAACCTGCCGCATCTGACCTTCAAAGTGGGGGATGAGGGTGAGGTCAATGTATTCGTGGATAGCACGCTGACGTTGGGGCTTTCCCATGTTGTCAGTGATTTTTGATACAAACCCTTCAATTATTCCCTTCCTGTTAAATCCTTCCACCTTGGCCGCTGCGGTGGGATACTCCTGGGCCACCTGGCCAACCCTTTGCTGAACCTTTGCCATATCTATGCGCAGCTTCTTGTTGGAGGCCATGGTTGCAACATCGGTGACAGTATCAATGACATTGCTTGCCAGCACTGCCTTTCCCATTCCTACCGTTCCCAGCCCACTAGCCACCGCTCCTGCTCCTGCTACCGCACCGGCACCCGCCAAGGCAGCACCAGCGGTAGCAATGGTTGCTACTGCCAAACCCGCTGTGGCCAGCACCTTTACTCCGCCAGCAACAAAACCATCATACTCATGGCCAAGGGCATTCAGGTTCAGATTGTAGGGAATCTCTGAGAAGGTCATCTGGCCATAGCAGTCAATTTCCTTCAAGGACTGGAGATTCACACCCGCATCAGTCAACCTCCTGTTGCGGGCCTTTTCATACAGAATTTCCTGCACCTGCTTTTTGAATTCCCCCAAATACAGGCTCTGGGCCTGGCCGATGATTGAAAGGGCGGCACTGTCAAAATCGCCATTCTTGGAAGATACCAGGGCATCCAGCCGCTCAAACACGGTGTTGTTGAAATTCCTACATACTGACCGCTCTGCATTCCGCACCTCATCTTCGGTATCGCAAACAAGGGTATCAATATTTTGTTCGAGCCGACGCAAATCAGCCTCAATATTTTTCAAACTCTGTTTCAAATCTTCATCAGAAGCCGCTTCTGCCAGCAAAGTGACAACCCGCTCACTCAGTTCCTGCACGATGATTTTGAGCCGCTGTTCATTAACCTTTGCAAGAATCTGGGCCTTATCCTTCCGAATTACATCAAAAATTGCCTCCAGTTCCCCCAAGTCATCATTTTTTGCAGACACACAGGCAACCTGAGAAATATCAATCTTGCAGTTAGCAGCTATATATTTCTTTACCTCCAATCTTTCCCCCGGAGCCTTTGTATCACTTTTGGTCACAATCAGATACACCGGCCGATGAATCTTGTTCATATCAGTGACAAAATCGGAAAGGTTCTTTGTTATTTGCTGATTGATATCAACAACCAAAAGCACCGCATCAGCCGAAGGCATAAAATCTACCAAGACCTGCTTGTGCTTTGGGTCTGGAGAAGACAAACCTGGGGTATCCACCAAAACAGTGGAGGAGGGAACCCGTGTGGAAGTATCAAAAATACTCACTCCAGCCACATCATGCAAATTCTCATTCTTTAACTCAGCAATATTGTTTATCTCTTCGCAGGTTCCATCCTCATGAACAACAAGAGCCTTGCAGGAATCGCAGCCAAAATAAATCTGATAAATTGCAGCAGTCGTGGGCTTTGTGGCTGTCTCCAACTGCCTGCTGTCAGTGAGCGCATTAATTAGGGTTGTCTTTCCAGAGCTGAATTCTCCCACCAAGGGTAGTATCAGCGGAGTATCATTCTGACTCATCTTTTTACTCAACTCCTCCAGCTTTGCCACCAAATCCTGCTGGCCCAAATCCCTTGCAATCTCACAAATTCTTGTAATTTCCATTTCCAATTACCTCCTCAGTAAAAACTATTATACACAATCTCTATAGATATATCTACCATCACCCTTCCCCATAGGTCACGCCGTCCCACAGGGCATCCTCCCACAGGCGGTACTCCAGGGTCTGGTCATCCAGCACATAGTCCAGCACCACCTGGTAGGTGCCCTTCTTGGCAAGGCCGGGGAAGGACAGGCCAAAGCCCAGGGACAGTCCCTTTTTTGTTCCCCGGGTGCTGGCGGTGTCCATGGTGCCTGCCGCCCCCGTTGGCCAGCAGATGAGCCTGTTTGCGATGGTGACGGGGCGGGCACGGCCATCCTTGAAGGGATTCATGGCGGTGATGCCGGAAAAATCCCTGACGCAAAAGCTGTCCTCCTGCAGGCTCACGGTGGTGAAGTCCTCGGCAAAGGCCGCCGCCTTGATGGAAACCAAAAGCCAGGCAAAGTCCTCGTGCATCACCAGCATCAGGGGAAGGCAGGTATCCCGCTGGAGCTGCCCCTCCCGGTCAACAAAGGAAACCTGCAGCAGCTGGCCTTCCTTGAGGGCATTGAACAGGACATCCTCAAAGTTCTCCTGGCGGCGGCCCAGGCGGAACTGCATGGAGTTGACGCCGGTGGCAAGCTGAATGCGGTCCGCCAAGGCACGGCCTTCCTCCTGGTCATAGAGCTCCGCCCGCTGCAGCAGGGAGGTGATGCCCCGGTGCAGCCTGGCGAAGAGCCGTGTCCCGCCAAACACCTTGGCGATGAAGTCGCTGCACACCTGCAAGGCCAGGCTCTCGTCCTCGTCCAGGGAAATGTCCGCCACAGAATAGCCGTCCAGCAGGTAGCAGTAGCCCTTCCGCTGGCGGTCATACTGGAGGGGTGCCTGGTACACCTCCCGCATGTCCTTGAGAATCCGCAGAACCTGCCGCTGGCTCACCCCAGTGACCTCCGCCAGCTGCTCCACGGAGGGATAGGTTCCCCGCCGGATGAGGTCGTCAATCTTGATGATGTTGGCGTACTGTTTCTTCGCCCCAGTCAGCTCATACATGGCCGTCCTCCCCTCCCTCCTTCCCGGAGAGCGCCTCCTTGGCCATGTCCAGCAGCCGCCCCTTGGTTCCTGCCAGCCCCTCCCACTGGCCGTCCACAAGGATGCACCGCTCCGCCTCCCGCCGGCCCTTCCCCCCGCTACGGGACTGCCGGCTGCAGGACTCCACCTCCATCATGTGGGACACCACCTCCTGGCGACCGTCCTTCTTTTCCTTCATGCCATCCTCCCAACCACTGCTTGGTATCACCAGTATACCACAGTTATCATGACACATAATGTCACCATAAAAAAAAATATGCCCTCCCCCGCCCCCTTGTGCACCTTGCCATTGCCAGAATAATAGGATACTATCCTTTTGGAGCGTGCGCATGAAAGAGTATGCCATTCTGAGCAGCAAGGGCAAGTATTCCTCCTTCTCCTACGGTGATTATGTCATCAGATTCCGAACATCAGAGGCGTTGAAAAGATACACTGAGGTCAAAGCCTGGGACAAGGGATACCTAGTTGTCACTGCTGATTATGCCCAGCTAGGACCAACAGAAGAGTACATCGACCTGTCCTCCATCCTCAACGAATTGCTCCTGGAGAAAGATTTTCTAAGCACAATACAGGAGGTGAGAATTGAGTATTGACAGGAAAAAGGAAATTGCAGACCAGGCCGAGGTCATAATAAATGGTTATGCAGTCATAAAAAACGATATTGGAATGCTTGTTGTCAACCTCAACGCAGACAATGCTTCTGCAGTCTTTGACAGAAACGATGAAATGCTTGAGACCAGCATGGATGACATTGATTTGGCCATCGCCCATGACTATTTGATTAAAAGCAAGAAATATATGGAGTCATAAGTGCCCAAATATTATGAATACAAGGTTTGCGGCTATTACCTATACTTCACCGCAAAGTGTATTGTTGTAGCTTTTCTCGTTCATGCCAGTGATTCAAAATTGACGGAAGCAGGCTCGGCGAAATTCCTTGTCCGTGAGGATGGTTCCACCCTAATCCAAAAGAAAGGCACACTCTCTGACAAAGAAGTACATAAAATCCAGCAATTCATCAAAGAGAACTACAAGGACATGTACAGAACCTGGCAGATTTTGAGTGACAACGAATTTTATAAAAAATAACTGCACAAGGAATGCTCCCCCACCCGCCCCCTTGTGTACCTTGCCATTCAGGGTGACAGAAAATGGCAGTCATTCCGATAGATTCTGCTTTCAACTTCTTTAGTACTTTGAGGCCATTTCCATAGTGTTCTATACTTTATTCCATGAGTACCAGAGAACGTGACCAGGAGCTGGAGGACTTTGAGACTGGTGTGGTTGCCAGAATCAAGGAGGAGCGGCTGGCCCGCAGGATGAGCCAGATGGACTTGGCGCTGGAGGCAGGCATCTCCCAGGGCTACCTTGCCATGGTGGAGACCCACCAGAAGATTCCCACCATCACCACCATCTACAAGCTGTCCCGTGCCCTGCACATCAGCCCCGCAAGCCTCTTCGCCCCCCAGGACAGCAACCATCAGCAAGCCAAGGAGCACATCATCCAGCTTATCCGGCGGGATTTGTGATCCAGTTTTCCCGGCGGGACTTGTGATCCAGTTTTCCCGGCGGGATTTGTGATTGGATTTCCCGCAGGATCTGTGGTTGAGTTTCCTGCAGGATCTGTGGTTGCGCTTCCTGCTGGGGCGAGAGTCGGCTGCTCTGGGGGCTTGCCCTCCCGTCACTCCCCCTTGGAGTCCGCAAGCTTGTCCAGGACAGCCTGAATCGCCCTGGGAATGGGGGGATCCTCGTTCCTAGCCCCAGTTGCCGGGCAAATCCGAAGGAAGCCGTGCAAAGCCACCAACCCCAGACAAAATTGTCACAGGGATTCGCAGGTGGTGTGAGCCACCATTTTAATCACTTCCACGCAGAACTGGCTGCAAGGCCAGATTCGATTTTGCTACGCAAAATCTACAAGGAACGAAGCACGCACAGCACCGAGGAAAATCGTAGATTTTCGGGAAAACGCTCGTTTTTCCAATCCGTGTGGCAAACACCTCAGGGGAGCGGCTGGGGAGCGGGACCTTGGAACTTGGGAGCGAGGAGTGAGAGCCCCAGCCCCAACTCCTCGTTCCTAGCCCCAGTTGCCGGGTGAAGCCGAAGCCAAACCGCACCCACTGCCGCTTCCGCCGCTCCCACTTTACCACACAAACACACCGTGCTATACTGAACCCAATGGAAGCGCTCGGCTCCAGGCGGTCAGTCTCCCGAAACCCTACCGGCTTCTAGCCGGAATACTGGATTGAAGGGGGCTTGCATGATAGTGGAAATTATCGTTGCAGTGGTCACTTGCACCACCAACATAGTCAATACTATTTTTGCTGCTCTTTCGTACCTTAAAGGCAAAGAGTAAGAAATAAAGCCGCCACAGTCCGATACACTAGTGGCGGCTTGTTCGCACATTGTGGAGACGACCCGGAGCCGGGCCTTCCTCCTTTTCACTATACCACACCTCCACCCCAAAGTCAAACCCCAAGTCTCGGACACCAATTGCCACAGGGATTCGCAGGTGGCGTGAGCCACCGTTTCAATCACTTCCACACAGAACTGGCTGCAAGGCCAGATTCTATTTTGCTACACAAAATCCACAAGACAGCGAAGCACGGCAACGCACCGAGGAAAATCGTAGATTTTCGGGAAAACGCTCGTTTTTCCAAAGACCTGTGACAAACACCGCAGCAGAGCCTGGAAAGCGAGACCCTAGAACTTGGGAGCGAGGAATGAGAGCCCCACCCCCAACTCCTCGTTCCTAGCCCCAGTTGCCGGGTGAAGCCGAAGCCAAACCGCCACGAGGAGCGGGGTACAGGGAAATTCACTCCCCCTTGGAGCCCGCAAGCTTGTCCAGGACAGCCTGAATCGCCTTGGGAACAGGGGGATCCTCGTTCCAGCAGGGGATGTCCTTTGGTGGCGGAACCGGGGATGGCGGCACATCCACTATCTGCCCACCAATGATTGCCTGCATCCTGCCATCTTCACGCTTTTCCTTCATATATAACCTCCTCTCCGAATCGGCGCAATGCCTCCATCAGTCAGTCGTCCTCCCCCGCCTTTTCAAGCAATGCCTTGGCAAAGGCATGAAATTGCGGTGTGAGAGGAAGAGCGAACTCCTTATTATCATCAAACACATTGGGATGAACCTGGGCACCCGCAGGAAAATCGATTTCCTTCAGCGGAATGCCCTGAAAGGCAGTTTCTCCTACCCGCTTGAGACTCTTGGGCAGCACCACCTCCCCAAGGGACTTGCAGCAACAGAAGGCTTCCTTTCCAATCTCTTCAATTCCTTCCGGAAGGGCGATACGGGGCAGCTGTACGCAGAACAGAAAGGCACTCTCGCCAATGATGCCACCTTTTCCCTCCCCCTCTGTGAACTCCACCTGTTTCAGGCCCTTGCACCAAGAGAAGGCTTCCGCTCCAATTTCCTCTATGGTGGCCGGCAGCACTACAGACTGCAACCCCTTGCAGCTCCCAAATGCCTCCTTTCCAAGTTTTTTGAGACTAGCGGGAAAGACCACCCGCTCCAGACTGTTACACCCATGAAAGGCCTCATCGCCGATGGTCTCAAGGTGGGCAGGCAACGCCAGCTCCCGCAGACTCCTACAGTCCATGAAGGCCCCCTCCTCAATGGCGGTGAGGCTTTGGGGCAGGGTCACGGACACCAGGCTGCTTCTATAACGAAAGACACCAGGCAACGAGGTGATGCCTTCTCCAATGACCACCGACTCCAAGCTGTCGCACTGATAGAAAATGTGGCTTGCCAAAAATTGCAGTCCATCAGGCAACTCAAGGGATTTGAGGCTGTGGCATCCTTCAAAGGCGCTGTCTCCGATGTACACCAGCCCCTGCGGCAGGTCAAGCTGTGCCAGCCGGTCGCAATCCCGCACCACGCCAGAGCCCAACAGCCGCAATCCAGCGGGCAGGGCAAGGTCGGTGCAATCTATCCAGCCATCGAAGAGGGGGGTGTTACCAAGGCCACTCCAGAGGCTCACCTTCAGCTCCTCCAGCTCCGCCAAGGTGGCCTGCAAGTCCCGGTCAAGGCGCTCCCGGTTCAGCTCCTGTAGCTCAATGGTGCCCAGGGCCACCAGCCCCTCCGGCAGCGCCACCGGCTCCAGGGAACAGCAGCCGCCAAAGGCACTGCCGCCGATAAAGCGGAGGCTGGCAGGCAGGTTTATTTTTTTCAGGGAGGAGCACCCATAAAAGGCATCGCCGCCTATGGCCAGCACGTCCTCCGGCAGCTCCACCGTCTCCAGCCTCCTGCATCCCTCGAACATTCCTGTGCCGATGTATCCCACACCTGCCGGAACCCGCAGCCCTACCAGACGGTGCCATTCCCTGCAACACCAGGAGGAGCTGTCAAATGCAGGCCACAGGTCTGCCGGAATGGCAGCCTCCACCAGGGCAGGACAGTCGTCTCCCAGCACCTCCTCAACGCCCTTCCACCAGGCCGCAAGACTGGTGGGGTCAAGCTTTTCCTCCTCCACACGAGATGAAAGATCAGGTGAACCTATGTCTTTCCCACTCAAAAGACAACTGATTTCATCGTCCGTATCCTGCCACAGCGAATTCGTCTCCTGCTCCTCATGGGGCAGCAGGGAGAAGCTCAGTCCCAGCTTCTTCACGGTGGAGGGAATCCGAATCCGCCCAAGCCGCCGGCATCCTCCGAATGCATCATATCCCACCGTCTCCAAGCCCTCCGGCAGCTCCAGCTGGGTCAGCCGCCGGCAATTTCTGAAAGCACTGGAGTCAATCTTCTTCACGGTGGAGGGCAGCCCAACCCGCTCAAGA
>CAMGSV010000041.1 GCA_946061495.1 uncultured Spirochaetales bacterium
TACCGCTGGCTGGCCGTGGCCATAGCCCCGCTCAAAAAGCCGAACATGGTCACCACCCCGGCCACCACGTTGTAGATCCCGTAATCCTCCGCCCCCAGGGTATTCAGCACCACCCGCACCGTGTACAGGCTCACCACCATTATCAGAATCTGGCGGAAGTACAGCATCAGCGTGTTCCTGGCTATCCGCCTGGTTGGGGAGCTTGTCCTGTCCTGTATTTTTTCTTCCATAAAAAAAATCGCATGCGACTCGTCGCAATACCATTTTGAACTTCAAACTAATGCTATCTGGAACTTCAAACTAGTACTATCTGGAACTTCAAACTAGTACTACCAAGAACTTCAAACTAGCACTATCTGGAACTTCAAACTAGTACTGTCTGGAACTTCAAACTAGTGCTATCTGGAACTTCAAACTAATGCTATCCAGAACCTCAAACTAGTGCTGTCTGGAACTTAAAACTAGTACCGTACAAAGCCACACGCAACCCATCAGGACACACCTTCTCCAGTGGCACCCTCCCCTACGGACTGGGAACCCCGCAAAAAGTATGTTCGCCGCCGGATTCATGGGCCAAACGCCCCTCGTGAATCCCTCCACGGCTGCCTGTGTCTCTCCACTATCTGCGGCCCTGCTCAGACCCAGCCCTCCAGCGGCTCCGCCTCCTCGTACAGCAGGTCGAAATTCTTGCCCTCTGGGCTCAAGCTGGTAGCCACCGTAATCCGGTGCTTCTTCTTGTTCACCTTGTACACGCTGTCCTCCAGGCCCACCATGGGACCGGACACCGCCCGCATCCGCCTCCCCGGCAGGAAGGCCACCCGGGAGATGCCGAAGTACTCCCCATGGCCCAAAAAGAGCTTCAGGTCCTCAAGGGCACCGCCCTGGATGGCCTTGGGATGGTCGTCGGCGGGCAGCAGGCAAAGGTAGTCCTCCACGTCCTTGATGGTGGTCACCAGCTCGCCGCTGAGCCGCTCCACCTGCAGGAACAGGTAGCCGGGGAACACCGGCGCGTCCACATACTCCCCAGCCCTGCGGCAGAACGTCCGCTGGAAGAAGTACAGCCGAGCCTTTATTCCATGGGCAGCGAGCATTTCCTCCGCACGTTCCTTGAACTGAGCCTCACAGCCATTGCGCACCATCAGGCAGTACCACTCCACAGCTGAACTTCCTCCCCAAAAAACCTCTAGCATCCCCAGCCCTCATCGTGAAGAGGGAATGGGCCGCATATGAATATATTCATATTATTCTATTTGATATGAATATCATATTATTTTACAATCTATAATATAATCATAGTATTGTCAATTATTAACAATAAAATCTCAGTATCATGGGCTTATGGAATCGTCATTCAAAAAAAACTTGCGAGATGAACTCGATTTTCAAGACATAAAGGTAAAAGAACTTTCTGCAATGACAGGTATTCCCAAGCCAACCTTAGACAGCTATCTTGGTGTGCGTCAGCCCATGCCGCCAGCCGATGTTGCAGTCAAAATAGCCCAGGCCTTAAATGTTTCCGTTGAATATCTTGTTACGGGTGTGGACAGTCGCCTTGTACCACGAGACTATCAGCAATTCCAGCCATTTCGCATGATTTTGGAAGATTTAGCAGTTTTAGACCAGGATTCTCTGGAAAAGCTTACAGTAATGCTGCATGCCTTAGCCCAATTAGTGCGCAATAGACAACCGCTGTCCCCATCTTGAATACCAAAGGCGTTGCCAGCAGGTCGCTGACAATAGCTTTCATTCTATAAATTGACCGCATTCTAGTTCTTCTGCCCCAGAGCCAC
This sequence comes from uncultured Spirochaetales bacterium, assembly GCA_946061495.1. Taxonomy (GTDB): domain Bacteria; phylum Spirochaetota; class Spirochaetia; order Treponematales; family Treponemataceae; genus Treponema_F. The sequence goes on from CAMGSV010000041.1 coordinate 1,791, forward strand.
AGCTAGGACAGGAAATCCTGTGGCACCTCAGGGGAGTGCAGGAACGCAGAAAATATGCTACAATCCCTTCCATGAAAAGAACCTTTGCATTTGCCCTGACCATTTTTCTGTGCCTCGGATTCCTCTTTGGATTCGGCTCCAAGGAGGAGATTCCCACCACCACCGACCCGGCCAATCCCACCCCCCAGGACGAGGAATTCCTGTTCAGCCAGCGGATTGTCTCCCTGGTTCCCTCCGTCACCGAAACCCTCTTCGCCATCGATGCCCAGGACATGCTTGTGGCCCGCACCGACTTCTGCACCTGGCCGCCGGAAGCCGCCGCAATTCCTTCCGTGGGGGGCTTTGACGGCAAGACCATCAGCCTGGAGCGGATTCTCTCATTCAAGCCTGACCTGGTGTGCCTGGCGGAGGTGATGCACAACCACCTGATTCAGCCCCTGGAGGCCCTGGGAATCGAGGTCTTCGTCTCCAACGCCCAGTCGGTGCAGCACATCCAGGACGACATCCTGATGCTGGGCTCCCTCACCGGCAAGATGGACGACACCATGCTGCTGCTGGACACCATCTCCTGGCAGCTGGAGCAGGCCAGAATCCAGGCCACGGAGAAGGCAACCGCCCAATCACCTAACACCGTGTACTGGGAGGTGGCGGCCGCCCCCTATTTCACTCCGGGAAAGGACTCCTTCATCACCGACCTGCTGGCTGCCATTGGACTTGGGAACATCTTTGCCCAGGTTCCCCAGGCCTACCCACAGGTCAGCGAGGAAAGCATCATCGCCGGGCAGCCCCAGGTGATTTTCTTCCCGGACTACAACCACCAGGGCCCGCAGGCAGTGCAGGCCATCGCCCGCCGAGCTGGCTGGAAGGACATTCCCGCCGTGGCCAAGGGAAAAATCTTCCCGGTGGACAGCGACCTTTTTTCCCGGCCCGGCCCCCGCATTGGTGAGATGGCCCTGCAGCTGGTGGACCTCATCTACGGACTGCCCCCCCAGCTGGAGGGCGCCCCTTGAAAGACGGCCTGGTCCTTGGCCTGGCGGTGCTGGTGCTGCTGGCTGCCCTGACCCTGGGCGTGGCCTTTGGCACCGAAGCCTTTTCCCCGAAAGAGGTGCTGGCCGCCCTCCTTCCATCCACCACACCAGAGCAGCAATCCCCCCCCTTTGCCACCACCATCATCCGGGAAATCAGACTGCCACGGGTGCTGCTGGCAGGACTCTGCGGCGGCCTGCTGGCGGGAGCGGGAGCCGTATTCCAAGGATTTTTCCGTAATCCCCTGGCAGATTCCGGCATTATGGGAATCTCGTCGGGGGCCGCCCTGGGTGCCGTCTCCTCGGCGCTGCTTCCCGCCGCCCTGGCAAGCCTGGGCACTCCAGCCTTGGCCTTTGCCGGCGCCCTGACCACCGCCCTTCTGGTGCTGGCGGCAGCCCGCCTCCACGGACGCTACGGCGGCACCACCATCATCATCCTCACGGGAACGGCGGCCTCCGCCTTCTTTTCCGCCCTCACCTCCCTGCTGGTGCTGATGAAGGACCGGGAGCTGTACAAGATGTTCCTGTGGATTTTGGGCAGCTTCAACGGCAGGGGCTGGCAGGAGCTGCACTTCATTCTGCCCGTGGCCTTGGTAGCGCTGGTTCTCCTGTGCCTCTGTCCCCGTGGCCTCGACCTGCTGGGAGGCGGGGAGGCCTCCGCCCAGTCCCTGGGACTGAATCTGGCGGCCACCAAGGCCCTGACGCTGGGAGCAGGCTCCCTGGCCGCCGCCGCCGCCGTCTGCACCGGGGGCACCATCGGCTTTGTGGGACTCATTGTGCCCCACCTGCTGCGGAAGCTCCACAGCCCCCGCCACGCCATCCTGATTCCTGCCAGCATCCTGTGGGGAGCCAGCTTCCTGATGCTCTGCGACCTGCTGGCACGCATCCTCATTCCTCCCGCTGAAATTCCCGTGGGGCTGGTGACCTCACTGGCGGGGGCACCCTTCTTTGTCACCCTGCTACTGGGAGGAAGGAGGGAGCCCTATGGGTGAGCGGACAATCCACCAGCAACCAAGCTGCAAGCCGCCGCTGCAGGAATCGGGCTCCACCCAAAAGAATGACCAGCTGCTGGAGGTGGCGGAACTTTCCGCCTGGTACGGACGGCGACAGGTGCTGGATTCCCTCAGCTTTTCCCTCAATCCTGGAGACTTCATCTGCCTCAGCGGCCCCAACGGCTGCGGAAAGTCCACCCTCATGTCGGTGCTGGCGGGTCTGGAACGCCACAACCTTACGGCCACCGGCACCATCACCCTGGGCGGACAGCCCCTGCACCAGCTGAAAAGCAAGGAGAAGGCCCGGCAGGTGTCCTACATGAGCCAGAGCGAAACCAGCCTCTGGAATTTCACCGTGGAGGAGGTGATTCTCACGGGCCGCTACTGCCACACCGGCTTTACCGGCAGCTACTCCAAAGGGGACAAGATCATTGCCCAGGAAGCGGCCTGCCAGCTCCAGCTGGAGCACCTGCTGCACCGTCCCTGCCACAGCCTCTCCGGCGGCGAATTCCAGCGAGTCCGCATCGCCCGCTCCTTCTGCCAGCAACCTGACCTGCTGCTGCTGGACGAGCCTGCCGCCAACCTGGACCTGCCCCTGCGCCACCACCTGCTGCAGACCACCAAGGAGCTGGCACATCGTCGTGGCATGGCCGTCCTCATGTCCATCCACGACATCAACCTGGCCGCCGCCTTTGCCCAAAAGCTGGCCCTGCTGCGGCCACTCCAGCCTGCCGCCAGCCCGGAAGAACCCTCCGTCAGCGGCTCCTCCCCCCAGCTGCTTCTCGGCAGCCCGGAGGAAGTGATGACGGCGGAAAACCTCCACCGCACCTACGGCCGCCCCTTCCAGGTGTTCACCCACCCCATCCATGGCCGCCCTACAGTGTGGGTGCAGTGAGGTTGACAAATATTCACTCAAGTGAATATAATTGGTTGTATGGTGTGTCGATTATTCTGCAGAATATGAGTCTTGGTTCATGGGGCTTGATGAGCCGAGCAAGGAGGCCGTCTACCAGCGAGTGTTGCTGCTTCAGGAATTCGGCCCCAATCTCCCCCGACCGTATGCCGACACTCTAAAGGGCTCAATGAAATATAAAAATCTTAAGGAACTCAGGGCCCAAACAAAAGCACACGTGCTGAGAATAGCATATTACTTTGATCCTGCCCGCAGGGTCTTCCTGCTAACCGGAGGAGACAAAAAGGGAAAGAATGAGGAACGGGTCTACCGTAATCTAATAGCTGGGGCTGAGGGCATTATAGCACAACACGAGGAGGAGGGAGTGAAATGAAAGACGCAATAAAAATGATGGAGTCCACCATGCCCCCTGACGCAGTGAAACGGACTCAGATACAAGCGGAACAAGAAATACTGACCATACGATTGGCTCAACTAAGGGAAAGCCAAAATAAAACCCAGGCTGAAATGACCAGTTTCAGCCAGTCTTCCATCTCAAAAATCGAAGGAAGAAAGGACATCAAAATTTCTACCCTCATCGACTATCTGGACAACCTCGGCATGGGATTGGAGATTCGTGCCTGCTCAAAGGCTTCCCCATTCAAAGACACCGTCCTCTTGAAAATCTAACCAGCCTCCACGGCCGCCCTGCGGTGTGGGGTGCAGTGAGGTTGACAGGACGCACAGCAGAATCTAGAATGATTCTATGGTATTGGAAAACAAGCTGGGAATCGGAAATCCCCAGAGCCTTGCGCAGGAAGAAGAGAGACTCAGCAAGGCACGAGCCAGACAACTGTTTGAGCAAGGTGTACTTGACACATTGGAGCCGGGAACCTTTGCCGCCCTGCGGACAATCCACCAGTATCTTTTTGAGGAAATATATCCCTTCGCCGGCAAACTTAGGACAGTAAACATTGCAAAGGGCAGCTTTCGCTTTGTTCCTGTATTGTATCTGGAAGCGGCCCTTGAAAGCATAGACAAAATGCCCCAGTCAAACATAGACGAGATAGTGGAAAAATACGTGGAGATGAACATTGCCCACCCATTCAGGGAAGGCAACGGTCGCAGCACCCGCATCTGGCTTGACTCAATCCTGCGGCATGAGCTCCATCAAGTGGTGGACTGGAGCAAGATTGACAAGGAGGACTACCTTTTGGCCATGGAGCGAAGCCCCGTCAGGGACACGGAAATCAAGCACCTGCTGAAAGAAGCCCTCACCCCCGACACCAACAATCGGGAGCTTTACATGAAGGGTATTGACCACAGCTACCACTACGAGGGCTACACCACCTACAAGACCGGGGAAGTATAGCGCTCTACAGTCATCCCAACGGAAGACACCGTCCTCTTGAAAATCTAACCAGCCTCCACGGCCGCCCTGCCGTGTGGGGTGCAGTGAGGTTGACAAGGACTGCCCTTTGCCTTGAAGGCAGCAGACGCCCCTTACATCTACTCAGAGGAAAATATGCTCTTTCTGCGACAGGCAATAGCCCAGATTGAAGCCGGCAAGGGGCAGGTTCATGAGCTGAAGGAGATTCCCCAATGATCAAGGTTTGGGCAGAGTGGCCTGGAATGATTATTGTATATTCTTCTAGAGCCCCTCAAGCACGAGCTTTCCGGCTATTGGAGTCGCCGCATAGACTCCGCCAATCGGCTTGTATACACCACAGAGGAGGACAAGCTCTATATCGTTCAGTGCGGGACTCACTATCATCAGGAAAAATAGTCCCCGCTGCAAGCGGACAGCATGAGGCCCCGTCCACGGCTGCGGTAGTGTGGGTGCAGGGGGTGGAGCACGGTTGGAGGCAGTCTCATTTCATCGCTAGGTGGCCACTAACCCCCCCCCGCTCCTCATTCAGCCTCCGCCGACTGGGACTTCCCGCCGGCCCGGTCCATCCGCCGGAAAAAGGACAGCACCAGGGGCACGCTCACCAGAACGGAAAGGATGTCCGCCATCGGCTGAATCAGCTCCACGCCGGTGAGGCCCCAGATGTTCGGCAGCACAAAGGCCAGAGGCAAAAAGAAGATTCCCTGGCGGCAGCTGGCAAGGAAGGTGGCGGACCTGGCCTGGCCGGTGGACTGGAAGAGCATGTTGCCGCTGACAGACAGGGGCAGGATGGGCATCATCAGAGCCTGGTAGCGTATGGCCGCCACCCCCACCGTGATGACCTCCGGATCCTTCCTGAACAGGGACACGATTTCTGGCGCCCACACAAACAGCACCGCCCCCACCCCAGTCAGCAGCACCAACCCCACCACCAGGATGAACGTGTAGGCTGACTTCACCCTGTCGTAGCGGCGGGCACCGTAGCAGAACCCGGCCACAGGCTGGAATCCCTGGCCCAGCCCCACCATGATGGCCAGCACAAACATGAATATGCGGCCAGTGATGGACATACCCGCAACGGCAGCGTCACCATACACCCCCGCCTGCACATTCAGGGCCACCGTGGACAGGGAGGCAAGCCCCTGACGTGACAGGGAGGGCAGGCCAATCTTGAAGATTTGGGGAAACCAGCGGGGGAATTGCGGGACAAAAAGTCCTGGCCGCAGCTGGGCAGTGCTCTTTCCCCGCAGGAACATGGAAAAAAGAATGAGGAAGCTGACGCACTGGCTGGTGAGGGTGGCCACCGCAGCCCCGGCAATACCCATCTTCAGCACAAAGATGAAAATGGGGTCCAGGATAATGTTCAGAATGCCACCGGCAGTGAGGCCAAGCATGGACAGGGCGGCCCGTCCCTGGGAACGCAGCAGGTTGTTCAGCACAAAGGAGCTGCACATCACCGGGGCACCCAGCAGGATGTAGCGGCCGTAGTCCTTGGCGTAGGGCAGGATGGTGGGTGTCGCCCCCAGCAGTGACATGAGCTGGTCATTGAACAGGAGGCCGCCCAGGGCAATCACGGTGCCCCCTGCAATGGAGGAGAAAAAGGCCACCGATGCGATGGAGTGGGCATCCTCGCTCTTGCCCGCCCCCAGACTCCGGGACACCAGACTGCCCGCACCCATTCCCAAAGTAAATCCCACCGCCTGGATGATGGCCATCAGGGAAAAGACAATGCCCACCGCACCGCTGGCACTAGTTCCCAACTGGGACACAAAGAAGGTGTCCGCCATGTTGTAGATGGAAGTCACCAGCATGGAGATGACGGTGGGAATGGCCAGCCTGGTCACGAGGGATGGAATCGGTGCTTCCAGCATGGCAGTGAAACGAGCTTGGTTGGCATGTGAGGGGGAAATGCTCATACAATAAATTCTTGCAGATTTCTTCCCTTTATGCAAGGGTAAAAATTCGGTATAGTATATCCATGGATTTAGACGTTTTTTTTGCAATTCTTGGAGCCATTTGCCTGTTGATTGGAACCATCGGCTGTGTGCTTCCCATCCTGCCGGGAGTGATTCTGGCTTGGTGCGGCTTGCTGTCCGCCTATTTTTCCCACTATTGTGACATTCCAACCATGCTGCTGATTATCACCGGTGTTGCCACGGCAGTCATCTCAGTGGTGGACAACCTGATTCCGGTCTACCTTACCAAGCGCACAGGCGGCAGCAAGGCTGGTGCCTGGGGAGCCACCATCGGGCTCATCGTCGGCATCTTTGTAGGGCCGTGGGGAATAATTCTGGGGCCATTTATAGGAGCCATGGCAGGAGAATTGATCCACGACAACAGGGACTTTCAGCGGGCGCTGAAATCCGCAACGGGAGCCTTCCTGGGATTCCTGCTGGGAACAGGACTCAAGCTGGTGCTCAGTGGATTTTTCATCTGGATTTTCATCGAAAGCCTCAAGATGGAACCAGCCTTTGCCTTCCTTGGATAACACCGAATTTATTTTTTGCGAGGAGACGACATGCATTTAGAAGATTACCCCATGGGCATGGAGTGGAGGACAGAAGCCGTTGCCATCAGCCGAGCAGAATTGCTGGACTTTACCATGCGCTATGATCCCCACCCCATCCACTTTGACGACGAGTATGCAAAGACCACCCGCTTCAAGGAAATCATTGCACCGGGCGCCCTCACCTATCTAGTAGTCTGGGGTCCCTTTATGAAGCTCAATCCCTTTGGAGATGAGCTGGTGGCAGGAAAATCCACCAAGATGGAGTGGCATCTTCCCGTCTATGCAGAAGACCAGCTCACCGGCCGATTCTGGGTTTCCAAGAAAGAGCCCTTGGGCAGGGGAAAGGGGTTGCTAGAGATTCAGATTGAGATTCACAATCAGGAGGGAAGGCTCGTTCTCAGCGGGTTTACAGAAGCGGTGATGCAGTGTCGCCCCACCTAGCCTCCCGCACCCGCAGCTGATCCGTCTCCACGGCGCAGCAGAGGAACAGCACCTGCACCCCCGCCGCCATGGCCTCAGCCAAGGCATCGCCAAAGGCGGGATGGGTCGCCACATTGGGACGCACCTCTGCAACCCCATCCATCTGAATCACAAAGGCGGCGATGCATCGGTAGCCCAGCCGTGACGCTGCGGCGAGCTCCTGCAGATGCTTCACCCCACGTTCTGTGGGAGCGTCGGGGAAATAGCCCACGCCGCCCACCTCCAGCGTGCAGCCCTTCACCTCCATCAAATAGCGGGGAAAAAGCTGCTCCGACTTGGGACTGAAGGGAAGAAAAGCTGCCTCCTGCCAGAACTCGTTTTTGGGTTGACCTTCCATGTAAAAGTCGATGCGGGAGCTGCCATAGGAATGCTCTGCCTTGATGAGGCTGAATCCCTGGGTTTCAAGCCATTCACGGGCCACCTTGTTGGGAGCCTGACTGTCCATGTTCACCAGCCCCAGCCCCGCCTTGTGCACCACCACCAGGTCGTACCGTGTCTTGCGGTTTGGGTTGCCACTGTCCTCCAGCCACACCCTGGCTCCCGGCAAGAGCAGCTCCTTGCACCTGCCGGTGTTCTTCACGTGCACCGTCTCCCGCCGTCCGTCAAGCTCCACCACCGCCACAAAGCGGTTTGGTCTGCTGACGAACCGTGCCTCCACCACTGACCTATACTTCATGGGAATTATCCTTGGCCATTGGTGACAACCTGTCGCTGGCAATCCTATACGCCTCACAATCGTCACGCTTGCCTATTGCGATGACTTCTCCCTCAATTTTCTCTTCACGAATCGAATACACTATAGGAACCCGCTTGCTGTCCACATACATTGTGCGATACCCAGACAAATCATATCCATGACAGCTGCCGATTTCCTACCCCTGGGCCAGCCCACGGAAATCATCCAGGCGGCTGTAGCCCTTTTCCCTCATGAACTGGGCCACGCCATCGATGATTTCTGTCATGCAGCGGGGATTCGCAAAGGTGGCAGTTCCCACTTGGACGGCGGCGGCTCCCGCCATGATGAATTCCACCGCATCCTGCCAGCAGCTGATGCCCCCCAGCCCCACCACAGGAATCCGCTCCGACTCAGGCAGCTTGTTCAGGTGCTGCACCAAGTCGTAGACCATCCGCAGGGCAATGGGCTTTACCGCTGGGCCGGAGAGACCCGCCCGCACATTGTCGAACAGGGGCCGCCCACCATGGATGTCGATTGCCATGGCCTGCACCGTGTTGATAAGGCTCAGGGCATCGGCTCCAGCCTTCCGCACCGAGTCGGCCACGGCAATCAAGTCGGGGGCATTGGGAGAAAGCTTCACCATCAGGGGAATGCCGGGGGCCGCCTCCCGAACGGCAGCAGTAACGGCGGCGGCGGCGCTGCACTCCAGTCCAAAGGCCATGCCACCAGCCTTCACGTTGGGGCAGGAAATGTTCAGCTCAATCATGGGAACCGCCGCCTGGGCCAACAAGCGGGCCCCCTCCACGTAGGACTCGATGGTGGAGCCGGAAAGGTTTGCGATGGTGACGGGAGCCAAGGCCACCATCTGGGGCAGCTGGTGCGCCACAAAATGGGGAATGCCGGGATTCTCCAGGCCGATGGAATTGATGATGCCCCCCGCCGTCTCCTTGAGCCGAACGCCACCATTTCCCGGCCGCCCCTCCAGCGTCAAGCCCTTGGAGCAGATGCCTCCCAGCCGGTTCACCTCCAGAATCGGCTGGTACTCGCTGCCGTAGCCAAAGGTGCCGGAGGCGGCAATCACCGGGTTGGCAAAACGAACGCCGGCAATAGTCACCGACAGGTCGGGAGCTCCAGAGGGGGGCTGAGCATTCCCCTTGGTGCCAGTGACAATTCGTGTGGGCTTCCGCTCCGGAAAAACAAGAATCTCACCGGGGAAGACAGGACCATCGGCACAGCACCGCTTGTTTCCCTCCCGTGTGGCAATGGTGCAGCCAAGGCAGGCTCCCATACCGCAGGCCATGGCAGACTCCATGCTCAAAAAGCAGGGCACCCCCGCCTCGCCGCAGATCTTCTGCAGGTAGGCCAGCAGGGGCTCAGGGCCACAGCCGTACACCACCTGATAGCCAGCCTTCCGCAGGACGGCGGCATCCAGCACCTGGGGAAGCATACCCTTGGTGCCGCAGCTGCCGTCATCGGTGGTGACCACCAGATTGGCGGCCTGAAGTCTGTCCAGTCCATAGCTGCCGCTCTTGAATCCGGCGTAGAAATCGTAGCTTTGGGGAGGCAGCGTCGCCGCAAAGCCTGCCACGGGAGCCACACCAATGCCGCCCCCCACAACACAGACTGCTGCCGCCCCATCCTCCATCCTGTCCGGCTTGGGGAAGGTGTTGCCCAGAGGACCGATGAGGGACACCCGGTCTCCGGCGGACAGGGAACAAAGCTCTGCCGTCCCCTGCCCCTTCAGGAGAATCAGGAAGGTCACCTGCCAGGCTCCTCCGGCCACCTGCTCTGCCCAGTACACGCTGATGGGACGGGACAGCAGCACCTGGGAGGGCTCCCGCCGCAGCATGAAGAACTGGCCGGGCTCCACCTGATGGGGCCTTCCGTCGGCGAGACCACCTGCAGGATGATATTCCAGCCGCACCTCGTAGACGCTGGGCTGGATTTCACGGGAACTGATGGTACGGGCAGAAGCGAAAACGGGTTCCGCAGAAGAACAGGACATGGTGACTCCTTGCAAATGTGTATCATATTGAAAACATCCCCATCCCCAAAGCAGCAGCGTCGCCGTTGGCATCAGGGACAGGGACTCCTGCTTATGCTTGCAGCTGACGGACAGCATCCAGCAGCTCCGCCTTGGAAGTAGCGGCGGCGGTGGCGGCAGCGTCGGCAATGTCCTCCACCGTCAGCCTGTTGTCGGCAGCCTTGGCCGCAAGGCCCTCGTCCTTCTTCCAGGCACAGAGGATTCCACGGGAGGAATTCACGGTGCCGCCGGCCTTGTCCAGCAGGGTGGCGGCAATGCGGGCGGCGCCGCCCTGGGCACCGTAGCCGGGAATGAGGAAGTAGAGGTGGGGATAGGCATCCCGCAGCTGGCGGGCGTCGGACTCCTCCGTGCAGCCCACCACGGAGCCAACGGGAGAACAAGTGGCAGCGGGATAGATTTCCTTGAACAGTGTTTCCAATCGACTCAACTCACCGCCTACCCTGTCAAGGACAACCTCCCCGTCAAAATTGGCAGTGAACTTGTCCAAGGGCAACCGTTCAAGATGCACCATGCCGGGATTGGAGGTCCGCAGCAGCACGAACATTCCCTTGCCGCCCTTGTCTGGGTGGGCATACTCCACGAAGGGCTCCAAGGTGTCGAAGCCCATGTAGGGATTGATGGTGATGATATCAGCCTCAAAGTCGCCGCTGAAATGGGCACGGGCATAGGCACGGGCAGTGTCGGCAATGTCGCCCCGCTTGATGTCGGCAATCACCGGCAGGCCAGCGGCCTTCACCGCACGCAGGGTCTCGGCATACGCACCCAGGCCCTCCAGTCCCATGGCCTCGTAGTAGGCAATCTGCACCTTGCAGCAGGCGGCCAGGGCGACACCGCTGGAATCAGCTGCAATCCGCTGGATGATGGCCTTGTTGTAGGCCACCACCGCCTGGGCCGCCGAACTATAGGCAGCCAGCACCGACTGGGGAAGATAGCTGGGGTCTGTATCCAGCCCCACACACAAAGGACCGTTCTTGATGCCTGACTCCTGCAAACACTGCATGGCGTGACTTCTCATGAGGTGCAGTATAGCATAGGGGAACTAATAGTAAAAGGGGGAGGGGAAGCCAGGAGCCCACTGTCGGCTTACACTTCGCTACGCTCAGAGGGCACCGCCAGTAGGCACCCCCTGGCTTCCCCTCCCCACTGGTACGTTAGGTCGGCTCTACTGCGGGACAGAGCTTTGCCCTAGCGGGCAAAGGGGCTGGTTCTCAGGAGCCCACTGTCGGCTTACACTTCACTACGTTCAGAGGGCGCCGCCAGTAGGCACCCCCTGGCTTCCCCTCCCCGCTGGTACGTTAGGTCGGCTCTACTGCGGGGCAAGGCTTTGCCTTAGCGGGCAAAGGGGCTGGTTCTTGGGGGCTGCTTCTTATCATCTTATCCTATCATTGACAGTGATGATAAGATAAGATGATAATAGAGGACAACCATGAGGCTATACGAAGACACCCCAAGTGAATTCAAATCCATCTACACCGACGACATCAAAAAGACTGTCGTCGCCTTCGCCAACACCGACGGCGGCACCATCCACATCGGGCGGGCTGACGACGGCTCGGTTGTGGGCGTAGACAATCCCGACCAGACACAGCTGTCCCTGGTTGACTCCATCGCAAATGCAATTCGTCCTGATGTCACCATGTTTGTGTCCCACTCGGTGCAGGAGGTGGAGGGGAAGCCCATTGTCACAACCCAAGTGCAGAGGGGAACCGCCCGCCCCTACTACCTTGCGGCAAAGGGCCTGCGTCCGGCAGGAGTCTACCTGCGGCAGGGATCGGCCACCATCAACGCTTCGGAGGCAGCCATACTCAAGATGATAAAAGAAAGCGACGGGGAGCGGTTCGAGTGTGCCCGGAGTCTGAACCAGAGCCTCACCTTTGTAACCGCCCAGCAGGAATTCCAGCGGCGGGGCATTCCATTGGAGGAGGCCCAACAACGGAGCCTCCAGCTGGTGACGGCAGACGGCCTCTACACGAACCTTGCCCTACTCCTTTCCGACCAGTGCCCCTTCACCATCAAGGCAGCTCGATTCTCCGGCACCGACAAGTACACCTTCCAAGACCGGGCAGAATTCAGCGGCTCCCTGTTCGCCCAGCTGGAGCAGGCATACGCCTATCTGGAAAAGCACAACCAGCTGGGCTCCCGATTCAGCGGACTCCATCGCATCGACCGCCGGGACTACCCAGACGAAGCCCTGCGGGAAGCCCTGCTGAACGCCGCCATCCACCGGGACTACAGCTATCATTCCAGCATCCTCATCAGCATCTTTGACGACAGAATGGAAATCGTCTCCATGGGCGGTCTCATGCCCGGACTCACCCAGGGCGACATCATGATGGGAATCTCCCTGCAACGGAACGAGAATCTCGCCGCAGTCTTTTACCGCCTCCAGCTGGTGGAAGCCTTTGGCACGGGGCTTCCCCGCATCAACCTCGCCTACAAAAAGGCCGCACGGAAGCCCGAAATCCAGGTGTCGGAAAACGCCTTCAAGATTGTCCTCCCCAACCAGAACACCGGCTGCACCTCGGCGGCGGGGGAGTGTCTGGAACTCAGGGAGCCGGAGACCAGCTACCACACCGACCGGCCAGCCCAGCCAGCCCCGCTGCACCACCAAAGGGTACTGGACTATCTTGCCGCCCACCCCACCATCACCCGCCCCCAGGCCGAAAGACTGCTGGCCGTGTCCCAGGCCACCGCCGCCAGACTGTTGGCCAGGATGACAAGCGAGGGTAGCCTCCAGCGGCAAGGACAGGGGCGGGACACCTGCTACCAACTGCCCCGCTAAAACAAAAAGGCCGAACGCCACGTGAAGTGCACCCCTAAAGTTGGACAAATAAAGTTCAATTTTAGGAGGTGCATTT
>CAMGSV010000042.1 GCA_946061495.1 uncultured Spirochaetales bacterium
GCTCCTGGCTTCCCCTCCCCCTTTTACTATTAGTTTACATCTGCTATACTGCCCCTCATGGAAGCTATGAGAAGAACTGTCACCTGCGGAGACCTGCGCAAGGCTGACATCGGAAAGACTGTTATATTGAACGGATGGATTCACCGCAAACGTGACCACGGCGGCATATCCTTCATCAACCTGCGGGACCGCCACGGCCTCACCCAGGTGGTGGTGGACTCGGACTCCCCCGCCCACTTGGCGGAGCTGGCCCTGGACTTGAAGATGGAGTACTGCCTGGCGGTGGAGGGGCTGGTGCGGGGCCGTCCCGACTCCATGGTGAATCCCGACATGCCCACCGGCGAGGTGGAGGTGGTGGCCAAGGAGATTGTGGTGCTTTCCAAGAGCGAGGTGCTGCCCTTCATGATCGACGAAGTGAACAAGGACGGCACGCCCGTGATTCCCAACGAGGATCTCCGTCTCAAGTTCCGCTACCTGGACCTGCGCACCGCCTCCATGCAGCACCATCTGGCCCTGCGCCACAAGGTTACCATGGCCGTCCGCACCTACCTGGACAGCCACGGCTTCTACGAGCTGGAGACCCCCACCTTCATCAAGTCTACACCGGAAGGCGCCAGGGACTACCTGGTCCCCTCCCGCCTCTATCCCGGCAAGTTCTACGCCCTGCCCCAGTCGCCCCAGCTGTACAAGCAGCTTTTGATGGTGTCCGGCTTTGACCGCTACTTCCAGATTGCCCGCTGCTATCGCGACGAGGATGCCCGGGGCGACCGCCAGCCTGAGTTCACCCAGATCGACATGGAGATGAGCTTTGTCTCCCGGGACGACGTGCTTTCCATGACCGAGGGCATGATGGCCCACGTGTTCCAAACCACCATGGGAGTCCAGCTGGAGACCCCCTTCCCCCGCATCGCCTATGACGACGCCATGGACTGGTATGGCAGCGACAAGCCGGAGCTTCGGTTCGACATGAAGATGCAGGATGCCGCCTTCATGGCAGAAATTGGCACCTTCCAGGCCTTCAGGGATGCACTGGCTCCCAATGAAAAGGGAGTTGCCGCCGGTGCCGTCAAGGCTCTGGTGGTGCCCGGCGCCGCCGCCGACTACAGCCGCAAGAAGATTGAGGAGCTGGAGGGAACGGCAAAAATCTACAAGGCCCGAGGACTGGGCTGGACCAAGGTGGCCGGCAGCGAGGCTGAGCCTGCGCTGGAGGGTGGCATCGCCAAGTTCTTCGAGGGCAAGGCGGCTGAAATCTGCTCCATCCTGGGAGCCAAGACTGGAGACCTTCTGCTCTTCGTGGCAGACCAGAAGAAGTCCGTGGCCTGCACCGCGCTGGGAGCCGTCCGCAGCCGCCTGGGCAAGGACCTGAACCTGTGCAACCCCGACCAGTTCGCCTTCGCCTGGATTGTGGACTTCCCCATGTTCGAGTGGAACGAGGAGGAGAACAAGTGGGACACCGCCCACCACATGTTCACCATGCCCCAGGAAAAATACCACGCCACACTGGAAAGCGATCCCGGCAGCGTCAAGGGCGACCTCTACGACCTGGTGCTCAACGGCTACGAGCTGGCTTCCGGCTCCATCCGTATCCACGACCCCCAGCTGCAAAAGCGCATCTTCCAGATTGTGGGCTTTGACGAGGCCGAGGGCCAGAAGAAGTTCGGCTTTTTGACGGAGGCCTTCAAGTACGGCGCCCCACCCCACGGCGGAATCGCACCGGGACTGGACCGCCTGGTGATGCTGATGTGCAAGGAGACCTCCATCAAGGAAGTCATCGCCTTCCCCAAGAACACCTTCGCCCAAAGCCCCATGGACGACTGCCCCTCCGAGGTGGACCAGCAGCAGATTGACGACCTGCACCTGATCATCAGGCGGGACTGAAATCTTTCCAGGCTGGTTGGACAAAAAAAAGCGTGTCGGCTCCAGGAGGATAATCCACCTGACCGACACGCTCTTTTTTTTGCAGCAGAGCACTAGATACTGATATTCACCAGTGCCGCCGTTTGGGCGGACTGGCCATACACGCTCTTGCTGTGACGGTAGGGATTGGTGACATTGGCCAGCCGATCCTTAATTTGGCCGATGTGAACCTTCAGCAAATTCCGGTTGGACTGATTACGCTCCAAAACCTGTTGCTGAAGGCTCTCCAAATCAGCCTGGAGGCGGGGAATCTCGCTTCCTTCTGCCTCTCCGTTACGGACCCGCTCTTGATACATGAGTTCCATAGGCTTGATAACCTTCTGCAGGCTGATGATGTGGGACGCAATCTGTTGTTCAAGCTCAGTATGTGCCAGCAGAGACTCGGTGTTCTCATCCTCGATAACCCTGCCCTGTGACTCCAGAACCTGAAGGTACTCCCTGAATTTCTCCCGCTGTTGCTCCAACAGGGAACGAAATCGGTACAAAATTGCAGTCCGCTCGTCAATTTCAACCTGAGTCAGTTCCATACGCCCTACCCGTTTATATCAATGCCGTTCATCACAGGAGCAGGCTCTCGTCCTGCCTCTGTAGCCGCCTCCGCCCATGCATCCCGCAGCTGCATCAGCATGTCTTGGATAAAGGTAATCTTTTCCCTGTCATGACTGATGGAGATGTTCAGCAGCTCCTGATTGAAGTAGATGTACAAGGACATCAGATTCTTCGAGATGTCTCCCCCCGCATCCATGTCCAGAGAAATCATCAGCTCGGTGATAATCTCCTGGACCTTCATGATGTGCTTGGAGAACTGCTCGATGTGCTGAGCTTCAATTTTGTTGCCACCCATGAGATAGGAAACAGCATAGCTCAGCTGGCGAATCGCTTCGTCGTACAGCATCACCACCAGCTTTCCCTGGCTGGCTGTCTTTACACCAGTGTCACGGTAGGCACCATAAGCACCTAATGATTGACCGTAGCCCATTATGTATCCCCCTTACAGTTTCTCCTTTAAATATCGGAGGGGGAAAAATGGCCTTTAGTTTTATTTAAAAAAATCCCCGTGGTATCGACTATTATTACATTTTTTCGTATATTCATATTATGAGGTTAATTAATGAGTGACTCCAACGATAAAGATAAAAAAGATGACAAGAAGACAGGACAAGATCCCTTCGATTTTTTCAAGCTTTCACCAGACTCAGGCAACAAGGGCGGCGGCAACAAAAAGCGTTCTCGTTTCCCTTTCTGGGCGATTATATTGATAATAGTAGCGGCTACAGGCATCATAAACCTGATTCTCACCAGCCAGCCCAGCAACCTGATTCCCTTTTCAGACTTCAAGGCCATGATTCAAAACGGCCAGATTACCTCCGTGGACATTGGCGAGACTTACTTCACTGGATACTTGGGAAATATGGTGCAGAATCAACCCGCCACCACTGCCTTGGACCTGTTCAGAACCCCCGCTTCCAACACAGGAAACTCCGTCCGCACCGCCGGCCTCCTGACAGAGAGCTTCCTGCAGTTACTGGATACCGCAGGCGTGTCCTATAAAGTAGTGGCAAAGCAGAACGGCTTTTTGACCCAGCTGCTCATGAACCTGCTGCTCCCCATGGGACTCATCCTGTTCATGTGGATGTTCATCTTCCGCAAGATGGGAGGTGGACTTGGTGGCAGCATCTTTTCTGCCGGCAGCTCCAAGGCCAGCGCCGTGGAGGAAGGCTCCATCACCACCCGCTTTGCCGACGTGGCCGGCGTGGACGAGGCCAAGGAGGAGCTGGTGGAGGTGGTGGACTTCCTCAAAACACCGGAAAAATACACCGACATCGGCGGAAAGATTCCCAAGGGTGTCCTTTTGGTGGGACCTCCGGGAACGGGAAAGACACTGCTAGCACGAGCGGTGGCTGGTGAGGCTGGCGTTCCCTTCTTCAAGATTTCCGGCTCCGACTTTGTGGAGATGTTCGTGGGTGTGGGTGCCAGCCGTGTCCGCGACCTGTTCCGCCAGGCCCGGGAGAAGGCCCCCTGCATTGTGTTCATCGACGAGCTGGATGCCATCGGAAAGAGCCGCGTCAACAACATCCACGGAAACGACGAGCGAGAGCAGACCCTGAACCAGCTTTTGGTGGAGATGGATGGCTTTGACAATTCCAAGGGACTGATTCTCCTGGCCGCCACCAACCGCCCCGACGTTCTGGATCCCGCCCTGCTGCGCCCCGGCCGCTTTGACCGCCAGGTGGTGGTGGACCGCCCCGACGTGAAGGGACGGGAGGCAATCCTGCGCATCCATGCCAAGAACGTGAAGCTGGGCAACGGCGTGGACCTCGCCTCTGTGGCCCGCTCCACCTCTGGCTTTGCCGGTGCTGATCTGGCCAACGTGGTGAACGAGGCGGCCCTGCTGGCAGTCCGAGCCGGCCGCAAGGAGGTCCAGATGGAGGACTTCCACGAGGCGGTGGAAAAGGCCATTGCCGGACTGCAGAAAAAAAGCCGTGTCATCAAGGAAAACGAGCGGAAGATTGTGGCAGTCCACGAGACTGGCCACGCCCTGGCCGCCGCTTTTACCGAGGGGGCCGACAAGGTGCACAAGATTTCCATCATTCCCCGTGGTATTGCGGCCCTGGGCTACACCCTCCAGATTCCCGAGGAGGACCGCTACCTGCGGACTGAATCCGAGCTCTACGGCGAGATTGATGTGCTGCTGGGAGGCCGGGCCGCCGAGCAGGTGTGCTTCGGACAGGTTTCCACTGGAGCTGCCAACGACCTGCAGCGGGCCACCGATATTGCCCGCAAGATTCTCACCGACTACGGCATGAGCGAAAAGTTCAAGAATGTGGTGCTTTCCCAACGAGGCGGCGGCTACGGCTCCGATTCCCCCCAGCTGGTGCGGGAATACTCCGAGGCCACCCAGCAGTACATCGACCAGGAGCTGGCCCGCATTATGGACCAGCGGTTCACCAGGGTGGTGAAGATGCTGACGGAAAAACGTGATGTGCTGGACTACATAGCCGCCCGACTCCTGGAAAAGGAGGTCATCGAGCAGGCCGAATTCGAGGACATCATCAAGGCCCGCAAACACTTGGAAGAACTGCCAGCCGAAGCCACAACAGAAGTCTAGCAGATAGTGCAGACGACAAAAAACTGCTTCCACGAGGGCCCCCCTTGGAAGCAGTTTTTTTTTGGGAGGGAAAAAGATTTCTGCCCCCGCCAGCCTTCAGGAGTCTGCTGATGAACCCGAATCCGATACACTCTGCGGCATAAGGAAAAGCCGTCCCCGTATCTCTGTCATTTTATTTTGTACCCATCGTCCCGTCCTGTTATCACTGGGAGTGAGTGCAGATGTAATCTGGTATCGCTCTTGTACAAAGAAGTGCTTCTCATGGTCATTTTCAGAAACCTTGGTAAAGCCTGCCAATGATGGGGAAGCATCATTCTTGAAAGCCTTCTCCATATCAGTCAATGTGCGGCAGGTTTCCGACTTGTTCCAGTCGAATTCCTTACCATTCAACACAGCTTCTATCACATCTCGTTTTCTTGACACTTCGGTTTTTGTGTCCTCCGGCAGCATTTTGCCTTCCTGTTCAATGGCTGCATACACCACGGAATACAACCAATCCTCAATTTCATCGGGAAACAGATTTTTTTCAGCACAGGGAATTTCAAGTCGCACAAAGCCATTTCTCTCTTCATTTTGCCGCAGCGTGTAGGTGGCTTTCTTCGTATTCAGATGCCCTTGTAAATCACAGATTTTCTGCTTCAGCTCCTTGTTCTCATTTTCAAGCCTGTCATAACCTTCCCTCAATCCCTCACCTTCAGCCTTTGAATGAGCATTCTGGCGTTCCAAATCCGTTATCCTGTTTTCCAACTCGCGGATACGATATGACAGGTCCTCATTCTCCTGTATCAGAGTTGCAACAGTCTCCTGCTCCAAGACAGATGCCGGAGAGTCAGTTTTTTCACCCCTGCACTGGTTTTCAATCTGCTTCAACGACTGACTGGCAAGGAACTCGTTCATGGCCTGTTCTTCCGCCTGTCGTTGGACTAAAAAAAAGTCTTGCTCCTTATATTTATGAAAAAAATCCTCGAATCCGACCTTCTGTTCTTCCGCAAAATTATGCTTCGTAAGTCCAAAGGTTGTGTCAATAATATCCCTCATCAAGTCATCGGAAGACTCCAGATCATCAAGCGCCCAACTCATTTCCTGCCCATGACAGGATATCCCCACTGTTGGCTCGAACATATCCCTGGTCTTTTCATACTCTGGCCACTGCTCTAGTATCTTTGTAACACTGCTCTTTGAGCTCACCTGCCGATCCAATCTTGACGACATCCTTTCCTTGATTGCACTGATTACTGGGTCCCGTTCAACAAAACCTCTCATATAGTCTATCTCGTCACGAGTATAAAAGTTCGCCCCAAGAAACCACAGTTCTTCCGCAAGAGTATTCGCCTGTGACAACAATTCCCCTTCCCGAATGTCTGAAAGCAAAATCTTCAGATTATCATCGCTCTCATACTTTTTTTGCGCATGCTCCATTTTTTTTGGCGGATTTGACACCTGATTCTTATGGAGTATCAATTTCTTCTGTTTTATCCTTTCAAGAAAATCAAGAAACAGAAACTGGTCTCCACTTGTTTTCTCGTAAAAAGACAGGGGACAGCACATTTCCTTGCCGCAGCTCTTTTCTTTCTTGCTGAATATGATTTGAAGAAAAGACTCTGCATCATCCAAGACACCAGCAAACTTGAAGCACCCCCACTCATCGTCCTCAAGCCAGCTAAACGATTTGGCAGCATCCTGCCAGAAAAAATAACGCGGTGGAGAAGACTCCGGAAGAGACAATTCTTGGTTTGTCCGACTTTGCAGAAAACCAGCAATGCATTTCCAAATACAGCAAACAGAGACATTTCCCTTCAGTTTGTACGCCTTTCCCCATTCCACCATGGCTCCCTCCCTAAATTCGGTGCATGGCGCTGAACACCTTTTCGTGCATGATATTGATGGTGACCTTCAACTGAGCTCCCAGCTCATCCAGTGCGCCCCGCAGTTCCTCCATGGGAATAGTGGCGGCAGAGAGCTCCACCATCATCATCATGACAAAGTTGCCGGAGAGAATGGTCTGACTGATGTCCGCTATGTTGATGCTGTGCTGGGCAAGAAAGTTACTCACCTTAGCGATGATACCCACCTGGTCTGTTCCTACAACGGTAATGATTGCATTCATGGTAAAATCATAGCGGAATTCAATTCCTTTGGAAAGGGGAACTGGGGAAATCCTCACGGGCTCAGCATCTGTGGCCAGGGCTGGGGTGGAATCCTTCAGGCGGCTAAAAGCTGATAATCTCCCCATGGACAGCGATGGCAAACTGGTCGGTCATGCCGGAGATGAATTCAATGACGCACTTGTTGAACCCCTCCTGGCTGGACAAATCGAACACCGGCTGGATGGTGTCGAATTTCAGCCTGGAGCGCATTTCCGGGTGGTAGTCGGTGTACTTCACCAGCCAGTCCTCGAAGGTTGCGCCCAGCAGTGGGTACTGCTTCAGGCAGAATCCCACCTTCTGGCTGGGGACGTAGGGCATGGTCTGGGACAGGAGCCGGTAGATGGTGTGAATGACCACCGTGGCGTAGTTCTGGAATTCCAAAAGCCGCCAGTGCCGGTAGATGTTGGCATAGTTGAAGGACTTCAGCTTGTTCATGAACTTGAAGTGGGCGGGGGAGAACACCAGTCCCGCCTCCGGGGAGCTTTGCTGGCACAGATCCACAATCAGGTCATTGATGAGGACCGTGGTGTTCACCGTCTTGCCGGTGGTGAAGCCGAAGCATTCCGTCACAATTTCTCGTAGCTGACGATAGGCTCCCATGTCCAAGATGTGGTATCGGCGGGCATCCTCAATGTCACGTCCCAGATAGGCAATCTTGTCGGAAAGCTTCACCACGCAACCCTCCCAGGTGTAAGGCTGGACACTGCCCGCCTTCTTGATGTCGTAGAGGGGAATGGCCTGGCTGCGGGGACGGATGCCGCTCTCGTCCACCTCGCCGCAATGGCACACGATGCCGTCCCGCACGGCGTAGGTCAAATCCAGGTTCTTTGCCCTGCCTTCTGGGTCCTGCAAGGTTTCGATGTAATCTGCAAAAAAGAGGCTGTTTCGTTCGTGCCAAAATCGTTTTGGAGCATTTTCTCCTGGTTTTTGTGGCAAAAGCTTGTTCAGGCACTCTTCTCCAAAGTGGCCGAAGGGTGCGTGACCAATGTCATGACCTAAGGCGATGGCAGCAGCCAGCTGCTCGTTCAGGCCTAGGTGCTTGGCAATGGTGGAGGCCACGGAGGCCACGTGAAAAACGTGCTCCATGCGGGTGCAGATGTGGTCGTTTCTGGGGGCGAAAAACACCTGTGTCTTGTGCTTGAGTCTGCGGAAGGCCTCGCAGTGCAGGACCCGGGTGTAGTCACGCTCAAATTCCGTGCGGATGTCGTTGTTGCGGGAATAGAGCTGATGCTGCCGTTGGATTGCCTGCTGCCAGTTTGGATGCCCCTCCTGACATTTTTCCTGAATGAATGCGTCTTTCATGGGGCAACTATACTTTGTTCCCTTCTATTAGACAAGGCCATTATTTGGGAAGTCAAATTAAGCCAAAGCCTTGAAAAAACGGACACCCCTCTCACTTTGTGGTATTTCTATCAACAGTAAAAGTTGACTTCAATTTGATTGCAGGGTAGAACTATCCTACACTAAAAGTATGAGGAAAATTTTCGCCATGACGATACTGTTTGCCCTGTCCCTCCTGTGCTTCCTGGCCTGCTCCGCCTGTACGGTGGTTCCCAGCAGCAACGCTTCCCAGCTGGCCAGCTTCTACCATCAGACCGCCGTCCCCCTGGAAACGGTGGATGCCTCCGCCAACGTCAACGGCCGCCTCCCAGAGCAGGTCTACATCAAGACCCTCACCCAGACCTTCTGCCGGGACTACCAGTTCTGCATTGTGGACGGACGCATCTACTACAAGCTGATGCCCGGAGCGGAATACAGCAACCCCGGACTGGTGGAGACCGACTGGCAGCTGCTGGGAGAAACCGGCCTGCCTACCCCACGGAAGGCATCGGACTTTCCCCTGCCCACAGAAATCGTAGAGATTTCCGCCGATGCCGACACCCTGCTGGCCTTTGATTCCGATGGCGGCATGTACCAGATGTTCACCAACACAAACGCTCCCGGCAGGCCCTTTGAGTGGATCTGGGACTTTGGCTGGCCGGAACGGACCCATCTGGTGCAGAACCAGCTGGTGAAAAACAAGCGGGCCTGGACATTGGCAGCCCGTCGCCAGGATGTGCTGTGGCATGAGGACATCTACGGCAATCCCCACCACTACGGCACCATGGGAATCGAGACCATCTATTTCCTGACGGAGGACGGCCAGCACATCCGCTTCACCGACTCCGGCCTTCCCGCCGACTTCAGCCGCAGTCTCCAGGGGCCTGAGGAGGGAACCTTCATCGCCGAAAACCTCAGCGCCAGTGCCTCCACCCTGTTTGTCATCAACAAGGCAGGCACCATGTACACCCGGCTGGCAGACTTTGACACCATCGGCTGCGACCCCATGTTCTTCAAATACACCTACGAACGGCTTCCCCAGAAATACGACGGCACCCAGTACCTGTCCAACTACTCTCCTTGGGCCCTGCCCTCGGAACCATGGCTACGACAGCCTGACATCCCCCTGGAGGGACAAGCCCGTCTTACCAGGCACATCACCATCCTGCAGAATGGCCAGGGAAATGGCGCACGGGAGCTGCGGGTGGCGGGAACTAATGCCCAGGGCGAGACCGGCTACTATTCCAAGGCGATTTTTGCCCACAAGCCCCAGGACTGGACCTTTGTGGCGGCTCCCCTCCAGCTGGCAGAAGACACCTTCCTGCCGGTGACCGCCGAGGGGGTGCCCCAAGAAGTGCTGGACAACCTGTCTGGCCCCAGCCAGAAACTGCGTTTCTCAGGCTCCCTGTGGCAGGAAGGCCACCGCATTCCAGAACTCACCTGCACAATCAAGGACTTCATCATGAGCGAGGGAGCCTGCACCCTGGAGCTGAGCTACCGGGACGAGACAAAAGCCATCACCCTGCATCCCGTGGAGATGTGGTCATACATGTTCCGCCACGACCCCGGCCTCGACGGAACCCAAAAGAATTTCTTCATTACTATTGAGTATCCGGCAAGCTCCTTGGAATCGAAATACCCGGAATTCCAGACAATACTACACAAGCTTTTCGCCGACAAGAACAAGGTGGTGTTCTCCAGCCACGCCGCCGCCACGGAAAACCTATTCTACCTGGCAGTGGACTACAAGGATCCCAAGCTCCTAAACCGTCCCCTTTCCGCCAGAGGAGATTCAGGAGTGCCTGTGGTGGCAACACCCAGACAGAAAAAAAACGACTTTGTATTTATCCTCACCAGCCAGGGCACTGATCCCCAGCAGGATTATACTAGGCTGGTAGCCAAAACCCTCTACCAGTCCCCCGCCGTGGAGCAATTCACCTCTCAGCGACTGCAGCTGGAACCAGGCGCCACCATCACCAAGGAAAATCGGGCACTTCTGGACAAGGCGCTTCTGGAGAACCAGACCTACCACTCAATGCTGCTACAGGAGCTGGAGCTGTTCAAGCAATATGCCTCCAAGGCAAACGTATCTCGCTGGGGCTACAACATTGCGGACCTGCTCACCACCGTCACGCTGCTCAACCAAATTGACTTTCCCAAGATAAAAACAGCCACCAGCTTCGGCGGAGAGATTCTGGAGCAAAACGCCCGCACCTACAAGGCCCAGTTCGAGACCCGCACCTGGACCTATTCCCACCTGCTGGAGCTGCTGGACCTCCGCATCGCCACCTACAAGGCACTGCAAAAGGTACTGGAGGAAGGGGCCGATAGGGTGCAGGTACCGAAAAAACTGTACAACACCCATTTCCAGTATCTGACGGAGGCACAGTTCCCCACCGCAATCCAAGGTGCTTCCAACCTCGGTCAAGATTGCCAGGCCACCATCCTCCTTTTGCCCGATGCCCCCCTGTTCCCCGGACTATGCCTTGTATTGCAGGAAGAGGGTGAGACATACTTTGTACTTATAGAACTGAAAAATTCAGCACAACAGATTTTTTCCAGAAAAACTCCACCCTCACTAGACAACCCTCTGATTCTGGATACCCAATTCACCGCTTTTTCTGATTCAGGGGTCATTCCCAAAGAGCTGAAAAACAGTCCAAAATGGAAGGGAACCCTCCACTGGAACGGAAGCGAACTTGCGGTAACTGCAAAAACCAGTTTATTTGGGAAAAAACAGCTATTTTGTAATGCTCCAAAGTAACAGGCCCTGACCTACTCCAGTTTTTATCCTTGATTGTCGATAATTTCAGTGATATAATAGAAATTATCCACAGAGAAATGTTTTTCAATCCTCTTGGATAGAAGAATTAAGGACTTTTGGGAGTAGTAGAATGAGAAGTTTAAAGACCACCTTGATTGTTGTGACCAGCGCTATCGTGCTGACAGTCGCATTGGTAAGCACCTTTTTGGCATATATCTTTGCACTAGATGCAGCCAAGAAGATTATTCTGGAGGACAATCTGGTGACGGCACAGGCACTTGCAAAGTACCTTGAGACACGAGCCAATGTGGAGATAGAGGTTCTGAGTGCCATGGCGATGCAGCCTGAAATGACGAATCCCACCATGTCCTTGGCAGACAAGGCAGCCTTCTTGAGCAATATCGCCGCCATGGACAACCAGCGCATTGCCTACACCGTTTGCGACGCACAGGGAAACGGGTATACACACACCGGAATTGCACGGGATATGTCCAACCGGGACAACTACCAGGAGGCCATCCGTGGCAACAACTTTGTCTCCGACCCCTTGGAGAGTGAGCTGCGACCAGGAGCAATGGCTGTCACCTATGCAGTGCCTATCCGAGACCCAAACAACAATCGTATCACTGGAGCCATCGTTCTTGAGAAGGATGCCCAGAACATCTCCACCATCGTAGGAGAATTCGTTGTGGGACAGACAGGCGGTCCCTTCATCATCAGCCGGGAAACAGGAAATACCGTGGCTCACAAGGAATATGAGCGGGTTCAGAAAGGCGAGAACATTGCCAGCGTAGCCAAGACCAACAAGGACTTTGTGGAACTTTCAGAAAATGTAGTCAAGGCTGTGAATGGCGAGACTGGAACCGCTATCTACAACTATATGGGACAGACCTACCTTATGGCCTATGCACCCATGGACAGCATCAACTGGTCTGTTGTTATCCGCGCGCCCTTGGCCGAGTTCACTGACGAGATTGTGCTGATGCTGAAAATCATGATTATGTTTGCTGTCATCCTGATTGCCGCTGGTGTTGGTCTGGCCATACTCCTGGGAATCTCCATTACCACCCCCATCAAGGTTATCCAGGGAGCGTTGGAGTGCATGGCCAAGGGAGACCTGGTGATGTCCCACATTCCTGCCGAAACACGCAATAAGATTAGTGCACGCAAGGACGAGCTAGGAGCCATGAGCCGTGCCCTGGTGGAGATGCTTAGCCAGCTGGTAAAGATGGTCACCTCCATTATGACCAACGCCCGCCAGATAGAGAGCGGCAGCGAGCAGATTAGCTCCACCAGCCAGTCAATCTCTTCTGGAGCCGCCGAGCAGGCAGCCTCCACAGAAGAGATGTCCTCCACCATGGAAGAGATGGCCTCCAACATCCGCCAGACTGCCGACAATGCTGCCAAGACCAATAGCATTGCTGAACGGACCGCCTCCGATAGCAAGACCGGTGGAACTGCGGTAAGCGATGCGGTTGCCGCAGTCAAGGACATTGCAGAGAAGATTCACATCGTCGAGGACATTGCCAGCCAGACCAACCTGCTTTCTTTGAATGCCGCCATTGAGGCTGCCCGTGCTGGCGAGGCAGGAAAGGGATTCTCCGTTGTTGCAAGCGAGGTTCGCAAGCTGGCGGAGCGCAGCCAGGTTGCCGCTGGTGAAATCAGCGATCTTTCCGCCCGCACATTAGCCGCCGCAGAGAATGCAGGAACCCTCATCGAGAACGTTATCCCCAGCATCGACGAGACTACCGAGCTAGTCGAAGAAATTGCCGTCGCTTGCCGTGAGCAGGACAATGGTGCCCAGCAGGTGAGCAAGGCAATCGTTCAGCTGGACTCCGTTGTGCAGCAGAATGCCGCCGCCTCCGAGCAGATGGCAGCCATGGCCGAAGAGCTTTCCTCCAATGCAAAGAACCTGGTGGAACTGATTTCCTTCTTCAAGTTGGATAACCGGTCTGTAGTTACAGCAGCCATAACTGCCACAAAAGGTGCTTCCAAGAAGGCTGCCGCTCCTCAGATGAATGCGGCTATACCTTCCAAGCCTGTCGCCCCTGCTACTGTTCACAAGCCCAGTGGTGGCGGTGCTGTAAGCCACAAGCCCTCAGTCACCATCTCCGATGATGACTTTGAGGAGTTCTAAGAGGCTGGGCTGATTGACAGCCCTCAATACAATGTCCAAGGAGACAGCAAGTCCTTCTGGCTACTACCAGAAGGACTTTTTTTATTCCATCCAATGCCAGCAAAGAAGTGCCTATCCTTTGAAAATATGTTATATTGTAGGTATGGAAACGAGTTTTGGCGAAGAAATTCTAAACATAACCGACAAAAAAATAGTGGAACCAAAGCGATATCAGGTGGTTTTCTTGAATGATGACTATACCACCAAGGAATTCGTCACCGATGTGCTTCAAGTGATTTTCCACAAAAATCTGGAAGAAGCACAGCAATTGATGGAACTGGTTCACAAGACTGGCTCTGCTGTAGTGGGCACCTATACCTACGACATTGCCTTGACCAGGGTAAACCTTACCATAAAAATTGCCCGAGAAAATGGATTTCCCCTCCGCTGTGAGATGCAGGAGATATAGGTCATCCCGAAAAAACACTGCTTTTTCGCCATAAATACATAACAGGAGATTTAAACTTGAAGGTTACACCGCAACTACAAAATATCATCAATAGCGCCCTAAAAGATGCACAGGATTCGGGACACGAATTTGTTACCCCGGAACATTTGCTCAAGGCATCCCTGGATGTTCCTGTAGTCTGCGACCTCCTGCTGATTTGCGGCGGCAACGTCGAATACATCCGACAGGGTGTCAATGAATATATCAAGAATAATATACTGGTATCAAAAACCACCGCTCCCTTACAAACAGCTGGATTCCATTCAGTAATCGAGCGGGCTATCATCCACTGTGCCTCCGCAGAAAAATCTGAGCTGGAAATTACCGACATTATTGTCAGCATGCTGGAGGAGACAAACAATTATTGCTCCTATTTCCTTCGTTCCGGAGGCATAGCCAATCGGCAAAGAGGGCATCGGAGATTGTGGAGAGCGACTCAGGGAGACGGGCGGAGACGAGCGTCTCGCATCCGGCGAAAGCATTACGGCCGACGGAGGCGACGGAATTGGGCAAGACGATGGCGCGGAGGGACTTGCACTCCTCGAAAGCGCGGTCGCCTACCTCCTCGACGCCATCGGGAATCTCGCTTTGGGCGAGGGCGGAGCAAGAGCG
>CAMGSV010000043.1 GCA_946061495.1 uncultured Spirochaetales bacterium
GTGAGGATTACGATGATTATGATGAGGATCTCTTTGATGATGAGGATGACTCCGAAGAGGATTACGATGATTACGACTGACAATCTGTAAACTCATCGTTGGAAAGTCCCCCGCTCCATGTGAGTGGCGGACTTTTTTTTTCATCGATTTTTAACAAAAAAAGCTGTCTAGAACATTGTCCTAGACAGCTTTTCTCATTTTTAGAGCGAGTTACCAGCTCCAATTTGCCTTATTTTGCATAGGTGGCGATGAACACGCCGGCAGCAATGGCGGTACCGATAACTCCAGACACGTTGGGACCCATAGCGTGCATCAGCAGAAAGTTGGAGGGATCATACTCCAATCCCACCTTGTTGGACACACGGGCAGCCATGGGAACGGCAGACACACCGGCAGAACCGATGAGGGGATTGATTTTCTCCTTCAGGAACAGGTTCATGAGCTTTGCCATCAGCAGCCCACCTGCAGTAGCCACCGCAAAGGCCAGCAGACCCAGGGCGATGATACCCAAGGAGTTTCCATTGATAATCTTCTCCGGTGTCATCTGGGAACCAACACCCAGTGACAACAGAATTGACACAATGTTCAACAGCTCATTCTCCATGGTCTTGGACAAACGGTCAACCACACCACACTGCTTTACAAAGTTGCCAAAGGCCAGCATTCCAATGAGGGGTGCGGCGGCGGGCAGCAACAGGATGGTGAGTACCAGCAGCAGCAGGGGGAACACAATCTTCTCGGTCTTGGACACATAGCGCAGCTGGTTCATCTTGATTTTGCGCTCCTTCTCTGAAGTCAGCAGCTTCATAATGGGGGGCTGAATCATGGGAACCAAGGCCATGTAGGAGTATGCGGCAACGGCAATGACGGCCATCATCTCAGGCGCCAACTTTCCCGACACATAGATTGAGGTGGGGCCGTCTGCACCACCGATGATTGCGATGGCAGAAGCCTGCAGCATGGTGTAGTCAATGCCAGGAATCAGGTTCATGAGGGCAACGCCGAAGAGGGTGAAGAACACACCCAGCTGGGCGGCACCACCAAGCAGGGCCATCTTGGGATTGGCGATGAGGGGCCCGAAGTCCGTCATGGCACCGATACCCATGAAGATAAGCATGGGGAAGAACTCATTTCCTACACCAGCATCGTAGATGATGCGCAGCATACCAGTTCCTTCTGCAAACATGCCCGCTCCGGGAACGTTCACCAGAATGGTACCAAATCCGATGGGGATCAGCAGCAGGGGCTCAAATCCACGGAAGGCACCCAGATAGACAATCAGGAAGCCGATGGCCATCATCAATAGCTTCTGCCAACCGGGTGCGGTGATACCGGCAAAGGGATCCTCCGTGTGGGCATGCTCCACCGCAGGAATCTCTCCGTTGACAATCTGGTTGATACCAGTGTTTTTCCAGATATTCTGGAGGAAGCCCACAGGATCAATAAAGGGAACGTCCTCGGACCCCTTGATGATGGCAGTCCCCATAGTCCTGAAGGAAGCCACCTCATCATTGGTGTTTGCGGCAAATACGGTGGAACACAGGGAGATGACCATGGCAATGCCAAGGATAATCATCATCGTGTTCAGAACCTG
Source organism: uncultured Spirochaetales bacterium (assembly GCA_946061495.1). Taxonomy (GTDB): domain Bacteria; phylum Spirochaetota; class Spirochaetia; order Treponematales; family Treponemataceae; genus Treponema_F. The sequence continues at coordinate 1,595 of CAMGSV010000043.1, forward strand.
CCGCTTGAAGGCCTGTTGATTGTTCAGCATCACATTCCTCCTTACCGTATCTCTGCCAGCGCCTGTCCAGCGGAAATCTGGGTGCCGGCTGAGCACAGGAAGTGAACGGCTCCATTGGACGCAGCCTTGATCTCCAGCTCCATCTTCATGGACTCAATCATGATGATGGTGTCGCCAGATTTTACAGAGGCACCCTCGGCCACCATGGTCTTCAGCAGGGTGCCGGCCACTGGAGCCGCCACTACGGCTCCAGCACCACTCGGGGCGGTGGGAGCCACGGGGGCGGCGGCAGGGGCAGGTGCTGCCACAGGTGCAGGAGCCACAGGCTGTACCACTCCACCACCGATGGTACCGATAACCTCACCTGCGGCAATCTGTGTTCCAGGCTGGACCGTAAAGGTGACAGGACCATCAGCGGTGGCCTTCACTTCCAGCTCCATCTTCATGGACTCAATCATCACCACGGTGTCGCCCTTCTTGACAGTGGTACCAGAGGGAACCACGTGCTTCAACAGGGTTCCGGCCACCGGGGCGGTAATGGAGGCGCCACCGGAAACAACGGGAGCGGCTGCGACGGGAGCAGCACCAGGAGCACCAAAGGATACGTTGTAGGCGGTGCCGTTGACATTGACGCTCATTACATCACCGGCAGGACCAGTGGTAACATTGTAGGCGGTACCGTTGACCGTAACGGAATAACTGCCACCCTGAGAACCAGCCTGGGAAGGTGCTGCCGCGGCAGGAGCCGCCTTCACCACGAAGGAATCGGAGGATACCGGTCCGTTGGCCCGCTCCTTGAAGAACTTGGGGGCAACCTTGGGGAACATGGCGTAGGTGAGGGTATCTTCCTCGGAGCCGTCGCCGCCGTTGGCCTTGGCCTCCTCCACCATCTTGTCCCACTCCATGGGGATGTTGTCGGCGGGGCGGCAGGTGATGGCAGCATCCATCTCGTTCTGCTTCAGAGACTCCTTCAGCAGATCCTCATTTACGGGTGCGGGAGTCTTGCCATACTTTCCGGTAACCAGATCCCGCGTCTCCTGGGTGAGCTTTGCATAGCGGCCGAAGAGCACGTTGAACACAGCCTGGGTTCCCACAATCTGGCTGGTGGGGGTCACCAGAGGAATGTATCCGCAGTCCTTCTGGACAACCTGGATTTCCTTCAACACCTCGTCAATCTTGTCGGAGGCCCCCTGCTCCTTCAGCTGGTTCTCCAGATTGGACAGCATTCCACCGGGAACCTGAGAGGCAAGGATGCGGGTGTCGGCACCCAGGAAGCTGGACTCGAACTTGGCGTACTTCTTGCGGACATCACGGAAGTAGGCGGCAATCTCCAGCAGGGTGTCCAGATCCAGTCCAGTGTCAAACTCAGTTCCCTTCAGCATCTCCACCACTGTTTCGGTGGGACTGTGGGAGGTTCCCATGGACATGGAGGAGATGGCGGTGTCCATAATCTCTGCTCCAGCCTCGGAAGCCTTCAGCAGAGTGGCAACAGACAGTCCGGTGGTGGCATGGGTGTGGATTTCGATGGGGAGGTCAACCTTTGCCTTGATGGCCTTTACCAGGTCATAGGCCTCAAAGGGCTTCAGCAGTCCAGACATATCCTTGATACAGATGGAGTCGGCACCGAAGTCGGCATAGGACTTGGCCAGGTCTGCATAGATTTCCTTTGTGTGATAGGGAGTGGTGGCATAGGAAATGGCCATCTGCACGTGCTTGCCGGTCTTCTTGGCGGCATCGGTGGCCCGCTTCAGGTTGCGGGGATCATTACAGGCATCAAAAATGCGGAAGATGCCGATACCATTGCGGGCTGCTGCCTCAACAAACTTGTCCACCACATCGTCGGCATAGTGGCGGTATCCCAGCAGGTTCTGGCCACGGAGCAGCATCATGATGGGGGTCTTGGGGAGGGCCTTGTGGAGCTTGCGGAGCCGCTCCCAGGGATCCTCGTTCAGGAAGCGGATGCAGGAGTCAAAGGTGGCCCCACCCCAGCCCTCCAGACTGAAATATCCGACGGAATCGAGCTTCTCGCAGATGGGAAGCATATCCGCAGTAGTCATACGTGTTGCATGCAGGGACTGGTGGGCGTCGCGCAGCACCAAGTCAGAAATCTTTACGTTCTTTGCCATATTAATTCTCCTCAATCATTACCTTTGTTTTTCCCGGATGGCGGCGGCAATGGCAGCAATAACAGCTCCATCCTGCCCCGATGTGACAGGAGCCGCAGAAGGCTTCTGTGGCTCAACCGCTTCCTGATCCAGTTTCAAAGCGTGCAAAACCTTGTGGGACAAGGTCATAAACACGATGAGGATAATCAGGAAGGAGAAAACAACACCCATTCCCAACAAGGTCAGAAACAGACTTTGCTGGAGCATGTCAACTATTGTCATACGTCCTCCTAATAAAAAATGTATAACGATTTCTAGCTTGCAGTATAGAAGAATACAAGATTTTGTTCAAGTCGAGATAAATTTATCTGTTTAAAATAAACCCTTACCAAAACAGAGTGTGCGAGTTATGATAAAAAACTTCTGCACCACCGCACTACTCAAGCTGACTCAAGCATTAACACTGCAACACCAGCTGACAGCAATCAAATCGTCCGGCGGCTAAATCTTCACGTCGGATATAGAAAAAAAGGCGTCCGCAGTCACCGAACATCAGCTCAAAGTCACCAGTCTGGGGAAAGACACCCTCAGACAGGGAGTCCATCTGGAACAGGAGGATCCAATCTTTCGCGGCGACCTTCATCTGCTGGCGCTGGCTGTCATCCAAGGGAACAGGACCGTTTCCCGTCTCAAAGCCTGCAGAAACCAGCTGGCACTCCATCTGCATGGAGTCCTGGATCACGTTGGCATATCCCAAAAGCTTGCACTTGTTGCCATCCTGCCTATCATACCCCAAAAGCTCCTGGCACACCTTGTTATAGATGGAATCAGCACCATCCACCAGCACCTGTGGGTCAAGGGGCTCAGGCACCAAGTCGGCATATTCCTCCCAGGAAGGAAGGCTTTTCCGACTGGTGAAGCTTACCGGTGCACGGGGCAGCTGGTAGGCCTCATCCAGATCCTGAGGAAAGACAGCAGGTACAAGAAGCACAGGCTCAGAGAAATAAAAGACACGGAAACAGTCTCGCAGCTCGGGAGAGAGCCCCACTCCATAGTGTCCAGCTCGTAGAAAAAGCTCAAGATTCCCTGTCGAGGAAGGAGGCCCTCAGTGTCAAAGGGCGCAACATCGGCCAGGTTCAGCTGACCCAGGAAGGCCCAAGGGAAGATCATCGTCAAGGGTACAACGAGGCCACTGGAAATCGGCGGGAAGGAATGGCTTGCCACCGAAAAAGCTCAGGGAATCCTCATGAACGGATGAAGTCTTGGTAGACAGGTGGATCTCATTTCTCATGAGCTCTTGCAGCTGGCCTTGCAAAACCTTCATCATTCTGTCTTTTTCCATAATACGCCTCCCACGATTTTAAAAAAGATCCTCCATGCCGTAGATGGCACCGGGAGCCAAGCGACCACTGTCCAGGGCCTCCTTGAGGCGGACAATGGCCTGGACGGCACCGCTGGCAAAGCCCTCTCGGGAACGGGCCCGGTGGGTCAGCTCGATGGTGTCTGCCGGCGAGTCGAAGAATACGGTATGGGTTCCGGGGACGGAGCCGGACCTGGTGCTGGACACATGGAGCTGGTGGTCTTGGGGCTTCTGATGGAAGGCATCCACCACCTGCTCTGTCTTGGTGCTGCTGACGTTCATAATCCGGCGGGCAATTTCCAGTGCGGTGCCGGAGGGACTGTCTGCCTTCCGCACATGGTGGGCTTCCCAGGTGGCCACATCGTACTCAGGGTAGCCGTTCATCAAACGGGCCGCCTCCTCCACAATGCGGTAGAACATGTTCACACCCACGGAGAAGTTGGCGGAGCGCATGAGGGTTCCGCAGCACCGGGAGGCCAGTTCCGCCACCTCGGCCTCCTGCTGGGTCCAGCCGGTGGTGCCCACCACCAGGGGAATGCCTAGGGGCAGAAGGCAACGGATATTGTCCATGACGGCAGAGGGATGGCTGAATTCGATGATACCCTGAGCACCGCTGTCCTTCACAGCAAAGGCCAAGCTGTCCTTGTCACCCGGAATGAAGGTGAAGGAGGCATCGGGAGCTGTAGGATCGGCGGTAAGCACCACCTCATGGCCAGCAGCCGCAGCACAGGAATGAATCATGTGGCCCATCTGGCCGTATCCAACTAACGCAATCTTCACAACGCTACCTCCTAAGCTTCTTAACGCTCAATTATGCAGGAAAATAGGCATCATGGAGGGTACGAACCACCAAATCTGCCTCATCGTCATCACAAATCATACTGATGTTCACCTTGGAGGCACCCTTGCTGATCATCTCCACATTAATATCCTTTTTCACCAGGGCGGCAAAACCATCTGCAAGGATGGACGTGGCCTCGTCCGCATCGCAAATGACGGTGACGATGGCCTTGTTTCGCTTGCATTCCGTGGTGGCCAAGCCCTGCATGTCCGCCAAAAGGCCGCTCAAATCCCCCTTGTTGTTGACCGTCAAGGAGATAGACACCTCGCTGGTGGCAATGACATCGATGCTGATGTCCCACTTCAGGAATTGGTTGAAGATGTGGGCCATGAATCCAGAGGCACCAATCATCCTGGTAGAAACAATGTCCAGCAGGGTGACATCCTTCACGGCGGTAATGGCCCGCACCGGCCCCACGGCGGTGGTATGCTCATTGACGATGATGGAGCCCTCAGATTCGATGTTGTAGGAATTCTTCACCCGTACCGGCGTGCCCGTCTTGCGACAGGGAACCATGGAGCGGGGATGGAGCACCTGGGCACCAAAATATGCCAGCTCGGCGGCCTCCTCGTAGGTCACCTCCGGTACGGTGCGGGCATTGGGCACGATGCGGGGGTCGGCGGTGAGGATGCCGTTCACATCCTTCCAAGTCTGCACCTCCTCGGCCCCCAAGGCTGCTCCCAGCATGGTGGCGGTAAGGTCGCTGCCGCCACGCCCCAAGGTGGTGATATACCCCTTCTTGTCTTTGGCAATAAAGCCGGTAACAACAGGAATAGCATTGTCTTTTCCAGATTTATATCCACCGAGAACCTGGGGGATAAGACTCCAGGTCTCCTCCAGCAGCTCTGCGGCCATGAAATTGGAGTCGGTGACAAAGCCCACATCCCAAGCGTCGTAGAAGCGGGCGGGAGTTCCAGTCTTGTTGAGATATGCAGCAGCCAGTCGGACGGAAAGTCTCTCGCCAAAGGAAACAAGATAGTCACGAGTCCGCTTAGTCAGTTCCTTCAGCAGGGAGATGCCAGTCAGGAGGGTGTCAAGCTCCTCCAAAAGCTCCTGAATGGGGGCAAAGTCCACCCCAAGAATGTCCGCAGTCTCCTTGTGGAGCGCCTCTATGCGGGAAATGGCAACCTCACCCTTTACCGCAATGTCAGCGGCCTCCAGCAGGTGGTCAGTGGTGTCGCCCATGGCAGAAAGCACCACAATAGGCTTTCTGTCCGCATATGACTTAACAATAGAAGCAACATGCTTAATCCGTTCCGCATTGGCAACGGATGACCCACCAAATTTCATGACAACCATGGCAAAATCCTTCCATAAAAGATGTACAAAATTCGGCTGCAGTCAGACTACAATCCGTGGAGGCATTGTAGCAAAATACCACCGTTATAGCAAGGCTTGGAGTTTTTTGATGATTAACTGAACCTGCACAAAAAAACACCCTGTCCAGAACTTCTGAACAGGGCGAATAAATCTCTCAAACTATGACCAAGGACTGTTCTGCATGCTCTAACGCCTTGTCATGTTCTGTTCCGACGCTCTACCGTCGGTTCTACAGCTTGTACCGGCCGGTGGAGATGGTATGGCCCTGGTTGTACACATCGAACCATATCTCCTTGTTTCCGGTCAGGTCCAGCAAGCCGTAGAAGTCTTCCAGGGAGGCCACCGCCTTGCCGTTGACAGCAGTGATGACATCCCCGTTCTGCAGCCGCATGGCGGCAGCGGGGGACTTTGGCTGGACGTTGGTAACAACAACGCCCGCAACCTTTTCGTCCTCCAATTCCAGCTGCTTGCGGGTGGCCTCGTTGAGGGGAGCGGCGATGAAGCCCGGCCACAGCTTTGAGTTGTCAGCCACCAGCTCCTCGTTGCGGTTCTCAATCTTCACGTTGAGGGTCACGTCCCTTCCGTCACGAAGAACCACAAATTCGGCGGTTTCTCCCACTGTGAGGTCACCCACCTCACGAACCAGCTGGTCCACAGAGCGGACATCGTGGCCGTTCAGCTTGATTACAAAGTCACCAGCCTGCATTCCTGCCTTTTGGGCGGGAGAGCCGATGAAAATCTGGGATGCAAAGGCACCCACACGGCGTCCAACTCCCAAAGCCTCCTTGTACTCGTTGGTAATGTCTACCAAAGACACACCCATCCAACCGTATGTTACCTTTCCAGTCTGGATGAATGAGTCGATAGCCTTCTTTACGTTGTTAATGGGAATCGCAAAGCCCAATCCCTGGGATCCACCGGACTGGGATGCTATCCAAGTGTTGATTCCAATTACCTCACCGTAAATATTTACCAGAGCACCACCGGAATTGCCTTGATTGATGGCGGCGTCCGTCTGAATGAAGTCACTGATATTGCCAATTCCGTTACCGGAACGGCCTGTTGCACTGACAATTCCCTGGGTCACAGAGGAATAGTAGCCCAGGGGTGTTCCCATGGCAAAGCAAATGTCTCCTGGCTGCACCGTGTCGGAATCTCCCAGCACAGCCACCGGAATATCCTCGTTCTTGGCCTCAAAGGAAACCAGTGCGATGTCCATCCGCTCGTCCTTACCCACCAACGTTGCCTCGAAGGTACGGTCATCAGAAAGACGCACGGAAATCTCGTTGGCAGAGCCGGCCACGTGGTTGTTGGTGAGGGCATAGTAGGTGTCGCCGCTCTTTCTCACAATGACGCCGGAGCCAAGGCCAGACTGCTCGTACTCACGAGTCTGGCCCTCGCCCATACCTTCCTCACCGAAGAAGAAGTTGAAGGGCCAGCCCATGGAAGGTGTGGTGACAGTGCGCTTCTCTATGACGTCGATCTCCACAATGCTGGGCAAAACACCGCTGGACACGGAACGAAACACGTTCTGCATAGCTTCTGCCACCGCCAAGGAATCCTTGGCAATGGCCACCGCCGGAGCAGTGTCTGCAAAGGCTGTGTTGGCCGACTTCCCCTCAGATGAACTGCAGGAGAAAGAAAACAGCAGGAAGGATAGGAGTGCAGCAGAAACTACACCAGCCAAATATCTTGTACGTCGATTCATAAAAAAACCTCCAGTAGGCTCAAGCAAGAAAGGCACAGTTCTGGGAAAGCACTGCCTTGCAGCAGCTTCCAAGAGAGCCTTTCAGAAACAGTTCATTTCGCCTGATGATCTATCCTGTAAAAAAATAATACATTCTTATGAAGAATACAAATTCCTAGTGAAAGTGTTACAACATTTCCATGAAAAAAAAACATTTTTTGACATTGAACGAATAGTGTACAATTTTGACACGGTACTGGACCGCCGCTGAACAGATGCAGGACTGCCCAGTACCACCGAGGACGCACCCTAATCCCGCAGGGTGAGAATCTCCGTGTGGTCTCGGAACACGGCCACCGTATGCTCCTCGTGGGCGGAAAACTTTCCATCGGTAGTCAGCACGGTCCAGCCGTCCTCCGCCAGTTCTACATCCGGCACCCCGAAGTTGATCATGGGCTCGATGGCCAGCACCATTCCCGGCTGGATGCGGGGATTCGGTCCCCGACCCACCACGTTGGGCACCGAGGGATCCTCGTGGACCTCCAGCCCCCCTCCATGGCCGCAGTACTCATAGACCACCCCGTAGCCAGCAGCCTCCGCCACAGCAGAGACGGCGGCACCAATGTCGCGGATGCGGTTGCCCACCTTGCAGGCCTCAATTCCCGCCGCCAGACACTGCCTGGTAACCTCCACCAGCTTCTGGTACTCTGGCTTCACCTTGCCAATCATCAAGGTGACGGCGGAGTCGCTGATGTAGCCGTTCAAGTCGATTCCCACATCAATGGAAACCAGATCGCCCTCCTTTATCTTTCGCTTCTTGGAGGGAACTCCGTGGATTACCTCGTTGTTGACAGAGACACAGGCGGCACCAGGAAAATTTTCCCGGTACCAGGCGGGCTTGCCACCATGGGCCTGCATATACTCCAAACACAGGTCATCGATATCCTTGGTGGACATGCCTGCCACCACCTGAGGAATGATATTCTTGTACATCTCTGCCAAAAGTCGACATGACTTTCTAATTCCTTCTATCTGGATATCGTTCTTAAGACGAATCATATTTCCTCCAAAACAATCTTTTTTAGGGATGGTGGAACCTTTGTCCGTTTGTCAAGGCGCAGTCCCTCCTCCAAACAAACCCTGGCAGTGTACTCATCCCCCATGCGGTAATAGGCCCCAGCCATTCGCACCAGCAGGGCAGCGTCATCCTTTGGACTGATTGCCAGCTCCAAGGCAGATTCCCAGGCATCCAGGGCCAACTCATCGCTGACGGTTCCCTCCAGCTGGTTCAGCCACAGGTTCCGGGCCAACATCAATACCTCCGGAAAAAAATGCCGGAAGTAGGAATAGCTTTGCTCCATGGCGATGATTCTCGTGATCAGCAGGGAGGCATCATAGAACTTGGACCTGAGCACCAGCTCCTCGCAGAGGATGAATCCATAGTCCATGAAGTCCTCCCTGGTGAACCAGTCCACCAGACTGAATCCTGGGGACTCTGTGTTCATGCGGATGAATTCCGCCACCGACTCATCTTCCCGGCCATGGAGCAGGTCAAAGAAGATGAGCTTGGCACGACTCTCAGGATCCTGACGCTCCAAAAGCCACTGGCGGTAGTCAAAGGAGTTGCCTCTGGCCTGCTCCGTCTTCTGGTGGGTAGCCCGGGACAGATCGAACATGGCCCGCCGATGGAAATCTGAAAGGATTTCGTAGGCCTGCACCAGACGATGAAAGGCCTCCGTCTGCTCCTTGGTGAGGGAGGCTGCATCTGCCGTGTCGGGATGCAGCTCCTTGGCCTTCTTCCGGTAGGCCCGCTTGATCTCCGCCGCCGACGCAGTGGGATGCACCCCCAAAATCTTGTAGCAGTTCTCCAAACCTCTCCCCTAGCCCAACCGTGAACCGGCAGCGGTGGCCTGCTGAGGGTTCTCCAATACATTGAAGTCGTTCACGACCATTCCCTCCCGTTCCATAGCTTGCATGAGGGCATGGTTTGCCGAGGGAGCGGAAAACAGAGATTTAGTCACAAAGGCAGCCCCCTTCTTGCCGGTGAGGGTACCACAGGAAGACAAAACCTCCGACACCCGAGGATGCACCCGCCCCTTCAAAAAACCATAGCTAGGACTGACCACCACCACATACTCGTAGGGAGTGAGTCGAAGGCTATCGGTGGAACGAGTACCGTCCACCACATCAACCTGATGGCCGGCATGGGAAGCAGCGTCAGACAGGGCCTTCAGCAAAAGCCCCTTGTCCTTTGATTGAACATCGAGAAAATGAAGTAGAACAACTCTCATGAAATCACCTTATGCCAACCTAACAGCCGACAAAATTATTGGGAGGGAACGAGTATTTTTCTTTGTCAGCGGAAGTAAAACGTGATGCCAGACAAATGGGTGTTGGCAAAAAAACACCATGGCACCCATTTTCAGGCGGGAAAAACTTATTCAGCTACCGGCTCAGTCGTCTCAGCAGCCACCGGCTCAGCAACCTCAGACTCAGTGGCGGGAGCCTCAGCTGCAGGTGACTCCACGGAGGCCTCGCCACTTGTCTCCTCATCCAGCCAGAATCCACCGGTGGATGTAGCGGCTTCCTCCTGGGCAGCGGCAGCATCCAGAGAATGGACAGCCGGAGCCTTGTTGATGAATGCCAACACAAAGGTGGCAACAAAGAACAAAGTCACCAAGATATATGTGGTTTTGGTGAGCACGTTGCCAGAACGGGAACCAAAGGCTGCGGAATTACCGCCACCCAGCAGGCCACCCATTCCGCCACCTTCCTCATTCTGAATCAGAACGAGGCAAACCAGCAGAATGCAAATGATTACAAATGCTACCAAAAGAATAATACCAATAACACCCATTTGTTTGTTACTCCATCTTATAAGATACAGTAGAACATTGTATCTAAAATGATGGTTTTATGCAAGTATAACTCTTTTGGTGAAAACAGGGCTTTCATTCTTTTAACGGCTCTTCCCTTTTTGATGAGGCTATGCTATGGTTTCCCCATGAGCACACAAAAATTCGTCCACCTGCACGTCCATTCGGACTTCTCCCTATTGGATGCCTCCGCAAAAATCGACAATCTGGTGAGCCGGGCAAAGGAGCTGGGCATGGAAGCCCTGGCCCTGACGGACCACGGCAATATGTTTGGGGTGCTGCGGTTCGAGCAGGCCTGTCGAAAGGTCGGCATCAAGCCCATCATCGGCTGCGAATTCTACGTGGCAGCCGGAAGCCGCCATGAAAGAAAGACCACCGAGCGGGGCAAGAACTACTACCACCTAATTCTGCTGGCCAAGAACGAGGAGGGCTACCGAAACCTGATGCATCTGGACTCCATCGCCTACACCGAGGGCATGTACTACAAGCCCCGCATTGACGATGAGGTGCTACGCCAGCATAGCAGCGGCCTCGTGTGCCTCACCGCCTGCCTGGCGGGACAACTCCCCCAGCTGCTGCTGACCGGCAAGCTGCAGGAGGCGGAGGAATTCGTGCTGCGCTACCAGGCAATCTTCGGACGGGAGAACTTCTTTGTGGAGCTGCAGGATCACGGCATCCCGGAGCAGCAACGGGTGGCGCCCCTCCTCATCGACGTAGCAAAAAAGCTGGATGTTCCCATGGTGGTGACCAACGACATCCACTTCGTGCTGCGGGAGGACCACGTGGTACAGGATGTGATGCTCTGCATTGGCCGCAAGGAGACCCGCAACGACCCCAAACGGCGGAATCCCTACAATCCCGAATTCTACATGAAGAGCGCCGACGAGATGGCCCTCCTCTTCCCTGACTACCCTGAGATGATGGAGAACACGGTGCGGATTGCCGACATGTGCGACCTTACCATCCCCCAGTTCTCCACGGAGCAGCTGAAGGACTGCCTGCCGGTGTACCAGATCCCCCCGGAATTCGCCACCCAGGACGACTACGTGCGGCATCTGGTGTACACAGGACTGGAAAAACGGTATCCGGCCATCACCCAGGAGATTCGGGACCGGGCGGAGCACGAGCTTTCCGTCATCTTCAAGATGGGATTCTCCGGTTATTTCCTCATTGTGTGGGACTTTATCAACTGGGCAAAGCAGAACGACATTCCCGTTGGCCCGGGACGAGGCTCTGGAGCCGGATCCCTGGTGGCCTATGCCATGACCATCACCGACGTGGATCCCTTCCGCTACAACCTGCTGTTCGAGCGGTTCCTGAATCCAGAGCGCATCTCCATGCCGGACTTTGACATCGACCTGTGCAACGAGGGCCGACAGGCGGTCATCGACTATACCCGGCAAAAATACGGGGACGAGCAGGTGGCCCACATCGTCACCTTCAATACCCTGAAGGCCAAGGCCGTGATGAAGGATGTGGGGCGGGTGCTGGACATTCCCCTGGGAGAGGTGAACATGCTCACCAAGCTGGTGCCCAACAATCCCAAGGCCAAGCTGAAGGATGCCTTCGAGGTGAACGAGAAGATGAAGGACTCCGGCCAGCTGGCACCCTACCGCAACGACCCCAAATACAAGGAAATGTTCGACCTGTGCCTGAAGATGGAGGATCTGAACAGGAACACCGGCCTCCACGCCTCCGGCATCGTCATCGGAAAGACAAAGATTCCCGACTGGGCGCCGGTATACAAGGACGGCCGCACGGGGAAAACTGCCGTTCAGTTCACCATGGACATCATCGAGCCCTGTGGATTGGTGAAGATGGACTACTTAGGACTCAAGACCCTCACCCTCATCAAGCATGCAGAGCACATCATCAGGAAGCGGCCGGGCTACGAGCATTTCCGGGCGGACCAGGTTTCTGAGGAGGATCCAAAGACCTTCCAGTTGTTCTGCCAGGGACACACGGCGGCAGTGTTTCAGTTTGAAAGTCCGGGCATGCAGAAGATTCTTCGGCAAGCCCAGCCCTCCCGCCTGGAGGATTTGGTTGCCCTGAACGCACTGTACCGTCCCGGCCCCATGGACTACATCCCCCAATATATTGAAGGTAAATTCGATCCTGCCAAAATCAAATACCCCGACCCCTGCCTGAAGGACATTCTGGAGGAGACCTACGGCGTCATGGTGTACCAGGAGCAGGTTATGCAGGTAGCCCAACGGATTGCCGGCTATAGCCTGGGCGGGGCGGACATGCTGCGCCGTGCCATGGGAAAGAAGAAGGCAGAAGTCATGGCGGCGGAAAAAACCAAGTTTGTGGAGGGTGCCGTCAAGAACGGCTTTGACGCCCAGCACGCCGACGACATCTTCGAAATCATGGTACCCTTTGCGGGCTACGGGTTCAACAAGAGCCACGCCGCAGCCTACTCTATCGTGGCCTACCGCACCGCCTACCTGAAGGCCAACTTCCCAGCGGAGTTCATCGCCGCAAACTTGACCAACGAAATCACCAGCGCCGACAAGTTCCCCGAAT
>CAMGSV010000044.1 GCA_946061495.1 uncultured Spirochaetales bacterium
GCAGTTTTACCAGTGAAACCTTTTGTTTCACAGTTCAAAACCTTTTGTTTCACAGTGCAAAACCTTTTGTTTCACAGTGCAAAACCTTTTGTTTCGCAGTGCAAAACCTTTTGTTTCACAGTGCAAAACATCAGCAACATAACAGGTGTACTTCAATGCCATACATGCTGCCGCAAGAAACAGCAGGGGACAGGATACTCCTGTGCCACAGAAAACGTAAATGTATGGTGATACCTCTCCGTTATAGACAAAAAAAGTGTACCCCGAAACTTGTCTCCAAGCTTTGGGGTACACGTTCGTCTTTGCCGATGATTGCTTCTTACCGGGCATAGTCCACGATACGGGTTTCCCGAATCATGGTAATCTTTATGCGGCCGGGATAGTTCACATCGGTCTCAATCTGCTTTGCAATCTTGCGGGCCAATTCCTTCACTTCATTGTCGGGAATCTTCTCGTTGTTCACCAGGATGCGCAGCTCACGGCCCGCCTGGATGGCATAGGCCTTCTGCACACCATTGAACTGCTCCGCAATGGCCTCCAGGTTCTCCAGCCGCTTTACGTAGTTGTCCACCGTTTCTCGGCGGGCACCGGGGCGGGCGGCGGAGATGGCGTCGGCAATCTGTACAATGACAGACTCGATGCTGTTCTGCTCGATGTCATTGTGGTGGGAACCGACGGCGTTCACCACAATGGGGTGCTCTCCCATCTTGCGGGCCATGTCCATACCGATTTCGGCGTGGTTCTGGTCAGAATCGCTTTCCGCTCCCTTTCCAATGTCGTGGAGGAGGGCGCCCCGCTTTGCCAGCTCCCGGTTGCATCCCAGCTCTCCCGCCAGCATTCCCGCAATCAGAGCCACTTCCTTGGAGTGGTACAGCACGTTCTGGCCGTAGCTGGTGCGGAAGTACAGACGACCCAAGGCCCGTATTCCGTTCTGGTTCATGTTGTGGATGCCCAGGTCAAAGAGGACCTTCTCGCCCTCCTCGTAAATCTTCTGCTGGATCTCCTTGGTGACCTTCTGCACCACCTCCTCGATGCGGGCGGGGTGAATCCGTCCGTCGGTGATGAGGCGCTCCAGGGCGACTTTCGCAATTTCCTTGCGGACTGGATCGAAGCAGGAGATGACCACTGCCTCCGGTGTGTCGTCAATGATGATGTCCACGCCGGTGAGGGTCTCCAAGGCACGGATGTTCCGTCCCTCGCGTCCAATAATCCGTCCCTTCATCTCGTCGCTGGGCAGTGACACGGTGGCCACCGTCACCTCACTGGTGGTTTCCGTGGCAATCCGCTGGATGGTGGACACCAGGATTTCCCTGGCCTTCTTCTCTGCAGAAAGCTGGGCATCCTGCTCGATTTTGTTGATGAGGGCTTGGGCGTCATGGCGGGCCTCATTCTCCAGATTTTGGATGATGAGGTTCTTGGCTTCCTGGGGGGTCAGCCCAGAAATCCGCTCCAGCTCCTGCCGATAGCGCTCCTCTTCCCCAGCAAGCTCGTTCTCTCGCTGGGCAATGCTCTGCTCACGCTCTACGAATCCCTGCTCGAACTTGTCCAAGTCAACCTTGCGTCTGTCCAGGGTCTCCTCACGTCGTTCTAACTTCTGCTCAATTTTGTCAAGATTCGCCCGCCGTTCCCGGTTCTCCCGATCCTGCTGCTTCTGTTCCCGAATGAGTTGGTCTTTCGCTTCCAAGAGAATTTCTTTCTTCTGTGCTTCTGCTTCTTTTATCGCATCCTGTATAATACGTTCCGCTCTTTGTTCGGACGCAGAGAGTTGAAATCTGGCATACAGCCAGCGAATAGTCCATCCAAGAACAATTCCTACAGCGGGGAGTGCGATGTACAACACAATGTTGCCCATGTTTAACTCCTTACTAAATTATAGAATTGTTTGTATACAAGTTACCATAACTCGGATATATTGTCAAACTGATAGACTTGTTTTCCAAGACTTAATGGGGATAAAATACAAGTTTTTCTCTATCTGTGTGACAGGGTTGGTGATTGGGAAAATGTTATAAATGCATTGATTCCTGTGGAATTTGCTGTTTCGTTTGACGGGGAAAAATTTATCGTATATATTTAATAAGATTTATGAATTTAAACTTTTGGAGAAAACAACATGTCATTGGAACACAAAATTACCAGTTACAGTGAGGCTGCTCGCTCCAGTAGTATCATCAATTCCGACTTGTATACAAAGTACGAGGTCAAGCGGGGGCTTCGGGACATAAGCGGCAAGGGAGTGCTGGCTGGTCTTACGGAGATTTCAGAGGTGATGGCCTACCGGATAGAGGAGGGTGATTTGATTCCCTGCGAGGGCCGCCTTTTTTACCGGGGTTATGATATCCGTGACCTGGTGAAAGGCTTCTTGACGGACGGCAGGTTTGGGTATGAGGAGATCTGCTTCCTCCTGATCATGGGGCATCTGCCAACTCAGGCTGAATATCAGGAGTTCCGCCAGATTCTGTCTCGTCTCATGAGCCTGCCGGATGAATTCCTGCGGAATACCATCATGAACGCCCCCGGCCAGGATATGATGAACCAGCTGGCCACCAGTGTGCTGACCTTGTACACCTACGATTCCACTCCAGAGGACATTTCCATTCCTAATGTGCTGCGGCAGTGCCTCCAGCTCATTGCACAGTTTCCCAGCCTTATGGTTCACGGGTTCCAGTCCTACGCCTACTATTACAACAAGCAGAGTCTCATCATCCACACGCCGGAACCAAGCCTCTCTGTAGCCCAGAACATCCTGCACATGCTGCGGCCAGACTCCGGCTTCACGGAGCTGGAGGCGAGGATTCTTGACCTGGCATTGGTGCTTCATGCGGAGCACGGCGGCGGAAACAACTCCACCTTCACGAACCACGTGGTGACTTCCTCCGGCACCGACACCTATTCTGCCATGGCCGCCTCTTTGTGCTCCTTGAAGGGGCCACGTCACGGCGGTGCTAACATCAAGGTGGTGCAGATGTTCGAGGATATGAAGGAGAACATCAAGGACTGGAAGGACGAGGAGGAAATCTGTCGCTATGTGGAGCGGTTGCTGGACAAGGAGGCCTTTGACCGGAGCGGTTTGGTGTACGGAATCGGCCATGCGGTGTATTCTCTGTCGGACCCCCGCTCCTTGATTCTGCGGGAGTTCGTGGAGGAGCTGGCCCAGTCCAAGGGTGCCCACGAGGAGTATGATTTCTACTCGAAGGTGGAGCGGTTGGCTCCCCAGGTCATCAGCCAGCGCCGGAAGATGTACAAGGGGGTCAGCGCCAACATCGACTTTTATTCTGGCTTTGTCTACAAGATGCTGGATTTGCCCCCTGAACTGTACACCCCCCTGTTTGCCACCGCCCGGATTGCGGGCTGGTCCGCCCACCGCATCGAGGAGCTGGCCAACGACGGTAAGATTATTCGTCCTGCCTACAAGGCGGTCTGTGGTCACAAGGAGTATGTGGGCATAGGGGACCGTTCGTTTCACGGCTAGCCTGTTTCCTGTGCAGGCATCCATTTGTTCAGAAGGATACAAGGAGGAGGTTCCCATGGAAGCGTTGATGGAAAAAATTCGAGGGTCTGCCCGGAAGGTGGTTGAGGAGGTGTGCCGAGTCACGGCTGGAGAGCGGGTGCTGATTATCACCAATCGGGTGGTGGAGCGTTCCCGCATTGTCTGGAACAAGCTGGAGTATTCCCTTGAGGTGGCCCAGACAGAGGTGATTTCTCAGGCCCTCCATGATGCCTGTCTGGCGGTGGGTGCCTGTCCGGTGGTGGTGGTGCAACCGCCCAAGACCTCCCTGGATGCCGCTGACGAGGCGGTGCTGGCAGCCCTGGCAACAGAGCCGGCGGTGTGCTTCTCCATTTCCCACAACAAGCTGGGAAAGGATGCAGGTGCCATCGTCCAGCCCTACCAGGATGCTGAGGGGAACAGCTTTGACCATATCTTTGACTATCTGCTGTACGGAAAGAAGGTGATGCGGTCCGTGTGGACTCCCGGTGTCACCCTGGAGATGTTTGCCCGCACGGTGGACATTGATTACGGGCAGCTGCAGGAGCGGTGCCGTCGTCTCTGTGAGCTCTACGAGAATGTGGTGACGGTGGAGGTGACCGCTCCTGCTGGCACCGACCTGGTGATTCCTGTTGCGGGGCGAAGGCCCTTCCGGGATAACGGTGATTTTAGCCGGCCGGGAACCGGGGGCAACATTCCTGCCGGTGAGGTCTTCATCAGTCCGGTGGTGGGGAACGGCACCGACACTGGTTGTGCGGGCCGCATTGTCTTTGACGGTTCCATGTCGGTGGCAGGAGGCTGCGTTGCCATAGCGGAACCAATCTTGGTAGAGGTGGTGGGGGGCTTTGTCACCTCCATTTCCGGCGGCCCGGAGGCAGAGCAGCTGCGGGGCACCATCACCAATGCGGAGGAGGAAGCCAAGGCCATGGGAGCCGACGGCCGCCTTTCACCGGAGGATGCCCAGCTGTACTGCCGCAATGCCCGGAATATCGGTGAGCTGGGAATCGGACTGAATCCCGCCGCCATAATTTCAGGGAAGATGCTGGAGGACGAGAAGGCATTCCGCACCTGCCACATTGCCATCGGGGAGAACTACGACAATGATGCCCATGCACTGATTCACCTTGACGGGGTGATTCGGAATCCCACCATCCACTTCGTGTATCAGGATGGAAGTCGGCGGCGGGTGCTGTCGGAGGGGGTGCTGGAATGGTAGGTGGTACTGGGAGTGCATCATGGTAGTGGTGCTGCCAGGGCTTATGTGGCGGCGGTAGATTGTGAGTGAACCAAAAAAGGGGGCTGACCTGAGGTCAGCCCCTTGCTCTTCCACGTGGAAACGCTGGACTTATTCAAACTCGGAGAAGTCGTCCTGGTAGCTGGAAGCCATCACCGTGGCGTAGCTCGATGGCTGGTCTGCTGGTGCAGACTCCACCTTGTCGTCGATTTTGAAGAAGGACATCTTCTGCATCAGGTTGGAGGCGTGCTGGTGCAGCACCTGGGCAATCTGGGAAAGCTGGGCAGAGGCGGAGGTGTTTTCCTCGGCAGCTGCCTCCATCTCGTGAATTGCATCCTGGATACGCTGCATGCCTGCGTCCTGGTTGCGGCTGGAGGCGGCAATCTCTTCGATGAGGCGGCCAGTCTTTTCAATGCCGGGAACCACGTCGGCAATAAGCCTGCCGGCATGGTCAACGATGCTGACGCTCTCTGAGGTCATGCCGCTGATTTCGTTGGCGGCGATGCTGCTGCGCTCCGCCAATTTACGGACCTCACCCGCAACAACGGCAAATCCCTTTCCTGCCTCACCTGCCCGGGCCGCCTCGATGGCAGCGTTCAAGGCCAGCAGGTTAGTCTGATCCGCAATGTCCTCAATGATGCTTACCTTGTGGGCAATGTCGTTCATGGCACTGACGGTGTTGCTGACTGCCTCACCGCCTTCCTTGCTGTCGGCAACGGTCTTTTCCGCAATGAAGCGGGTCTCCCCGGCATTGTCGGCAGTCTGGCGGGCATGGTCGGCAATGTCGCGCATGTTCTCGGAAATCTTCTGGGTGGAGGCGGCCAATCGCTCCACGCCGGAGGCAAGCTCCTCGCTGGAGGAATACATGGCGTCGCTCTGGTTTGCCACCAGGGTGAGCATATTGATGGTATCCCTGAAGATGGATGCAATCTTGCCCAGGGAGGAATTGAGGCTGCCGCTGAGGCTGTTGGGGTACTTGCAACCAGCCATAAAGTTGACGGTCATGTCCCCGTCCTCCACCTGTGCCAGCAGCTTTTTCAGATGCTCTGGCTCGGAGCCCAGGGTGGAGAGAATGTATTTCATGGCAAAGATAAAAACTGCGATGATGAATACGATGAATATGGAAAGGGTTGTCAGACCAAGCTTTGTGGCAGCGGAGGCCTGCTGTTCGGCATCAATTCTTTCTATGTCTGCCCGAGCGAAGAGGGCCTTCTCAAAGTCTGCCACAGGCTTCATGATTGCGTTGGTGTGGGAGGTGTATTCAGTGGAGAAGAGCCGCCCCTGCTGTTGGAGTACCTCCGGATCCTCCGTCTCGTCCAGATTGGCGTTGGGATTGCGGAGCATGTAGTTGTCGATGAAGGTCATGATCTCGGTCTCCAGCACCGCCAGGTCGTTTGACAGTTCCTGGGACCGGAGAATCAAGTTGTTCTCCTCAGTGGTCAGCCCCATCTCCTTCACCTTGTCGGAGAATGCCTTCTTCACGCCTTCGTCGTTGGCAACTTTTCCGTTGCGGACGTCAAGGACCTTGTTGTAGGCTGCCCGATAGGAGGCGTTGCCCGTCATTGCATACAGGCGAATATAGTTTGTCAGGCTTTCAGAGCTTTTTGTCATTTCGGTCGCCAGCTGGTAGGCTTGGAGCTCGTACTGCAGCGAATGCTCCAGATGACCATTTGAGAAGATAGTCATCAGGAAGGTGACGAAAACAATTGCAGACATGATAATGGATATTACAATTGTGCCAGCGAACAAATGCTTGATTTTCATGTTGATCCCCATATTTGTTTTCTCTGAATTGTTGCACTCCCTCTGGGCTAGGCTCGTAATGAAGAATGATGCAATAATTTAGAGAAGCTAATGTTATGAACATTATATCAGAAAAACTGGTGTTTTTTCTCTAGTACGAATAAAAAAATTGATATATAATGAAGAAATATCAATGTAATGTATGAGAATGGAGTTTTTAAGTATATGACACGAATTTTGTTTGTGTGCCATGGAAATATCTGCCGTTCAACCATGGCGGAATTTGTGATGAAGGATCTGGTGAAGAAGGCTGGCTTGTCCGACAAGTTTTTTATCGACTCCGCCGGTACCAGTAGCGAGGAGGAGGGCCACGGTGTGCATCCTGGCACGGTGGTGAAGCTGCGGGCGGTGGGTGTGCCGGTGGGAAGTCACGTGGCCCGAAAGATTACCCAGGAGGATTTCCAGAATTTCGACTACATCATCGGCATGGATGATGCCAATATGCGGAATTTGGAGCGTATGTCAAATCCTTCGATTTGGGGGAAATTCTCAAAGCTATTGACTTATGTTGGAATTTCCGATGATATAGCTGACCCGTGGTACACAGGAAACTTTGACGAAACCTATGAGGACGTATCGTCAGGCTGTCGGGCGCTGCTGCAGCAGTTGAAGTACCGCAAGGATTCGTAGAATCTTGTAATTCTGTACAGATGGAGTTTTGGCTTTACATATTTTTGTAACGGCTATAAAATGAGAGTATGAGTGAACTTCTTACCAATGCTGAATTCGATTTGTTCCGTAAAGTGATTTATGCAGAGAGTGGCATAACCTTTTCCGAAACCAACCGGTCCATTCTGGACAGCCGCCTGAAGGAGCGTCTTCGTGACAAGGGGATGGCCACTGTTCAGGAGTACTACAATCTGATTATGTCCAGCAAGGAGGAGATGAAGCTTCTGTTGGATTCTGTCACGACAAACTTGACCCGCTTTTTCCGCAACCAGCCTCATTTTGACGCCTTCCAGCACTATGTCATTCCCCATCTGATGGAGCAGAAGAAGAGTTCTCCTGACAAGAAGATTCGTATTTGGAGTGCCGGCTGCTCTACTGGTGAGGAGCCCTATACCATTGCCATGATTCTGAAGGACATTCTTCCTCCTCCCTACGGCTTTGAGATTATGGCTTCCGACATCTCCTTGAAGTCCCTGATGGTGGGAAAGCAGGGGTTCTATCCAGAGTCCCGCATTACCGGAGTGCCGGACAAGTACCTGCACCGCTTCTTCACCAAGACACCCGAGGGTTATCAGGTGAATGCTGATGTCATGAGCACCATTCGCTTCGACTACCACAACCTGAAGCACATGCCCACAACACGGAACCTGGACATTGTGTTCTGCCGTAATGTGTTGATTTATTTTGATGAGGCGGCGCAGCTGGAGGTGATCAACCATTTCTGGGAGGCCATGGCACCCCACTCCTATCTGTATATTGGACATTCTGAGTCGCTGTTCGGCATGAGGACAAAGTTTGAATTCCTCAAGACGGACTGGGCTTGTTTATATCAGAAAAATATTTAGTTTGATTACAATAACTTGGAGAGACCATGGATTCGTCAGATGTCAGAGTTCTTATTGTGGATGATTCTGCATTGATGCGGAATCTCATATCCAAAATCATAGAACAAACTCCTGGCCTTGTGATTGCAGGCAAGGCCATGAACGGTGAATTTGCCTTGGAGCATATTCCAGGATGCCGTCCTGATGTCATTGTGCTGGATATTGAGATGCCTGTGATGAACGGGCTGGAATTCCTGTTGGAAAAGAAGCGGCGGGGCATTGATATTCCGGTTATTATGCTTTCGAGCCTTACCACGGAGGGGGCTGCTGTCACCATGCAGTGTCTCGAGCTGGGGGCCAGTGACTTTTTGACAAAGCCGGGGGGGGCCGGTCTTTCTGATTTGTCCTCCACTGCAAACCATTTGGCCGAGCTGCTGATTTCCTACGGTGGGACCTATGCTAGAAGCAAAGGGAGGAAGATTGCGCCTCCAAAGAGGATTGATGGGTTTCTTGCTTCCGCCTTAAGGAAAAATGATGAGGAAAGGGGTGCTCCCGCCGTCTCTCACGAGTCAAGGCCAGCAGCTCCTGCCGCCTATAGCTCCGTATTCTCTACGGTGCGTCACCCCAAGGAGCCTGTGGTGGTAAAGCCCCTGCGGGAGCCGGGCCGGATTGAGATTATTGCCATCGGCATTTCCACTGGTGGACCCAATGCCCTACGGGAGGTGTTTAGCAAGATTGATCCCGGTCTCAAGCAGCCCATTCTTGTGGTGCAGCACATGCCCGCTGGTTTTACCGAAGAATTTGCCAATAGCCTCAACGGTATTTGCCCCTTGGAGGTGAAGGAGGCAAAGGACGGCGACCTTATCAAGGGTGGGCGTATCCTCATTGCACCCGGCAACTATCATATTTATGTGGAGCGGAAGTCCCTGGCCATGGTGGTGCGCTTGTCTGATGCACCACAACGGAACGGTCACCGGCCCTCGGCGGATGTGCTCTTCGAGTCTGTGGCCGAGCAGTATCAGAACAGGGCACTGGGGGTTATCATGACAGGTATGGGCAACGATGGCGCTGTCCAGCTGGCGGAGATGCGGCGACAGGGGGCCCATACCCTTGGGCAGGATGAGCATTCCTGTATTGTCTACGGTATGCCCAAGGTGGCCTTCGAGCTGGGCGGTGTCCAAAAGCAGGTTTCCCTACAGGATATGGCCTACGAGATCAGTCGGCTAGCCAACCAGTACCAGTAGCTACATCACAGGGGGCAGCTTTCGAATCCTGTCTGGTCGTTGTGGATGACGGCTGTCACCTGGGGCTTTGACAGCTTGAGCAGGGTTTTTGACAGGAGGAAGATGAGTCCGGTGGTCAGCCCCAGCATCAGCAGCAGGCCCCCCGCCCGCATGGCTTCTGTAGGCTCTTTTCCCAAGGCTATGGCCACGGGGTCCGCCAGAAAGAAGCCCGCCACGGCTCCCAGAATGGGGAGCAGCAGGGAGAAGATGCCCTGGGTCAGCTGGATGGAGGCGGGGGCCTCGATTTTCACCACGTCTCCCGGGTGCAGGTCTAGATTACGGGGATTCGTGGCCAAGAAGAGCGTTCCCCGCTTGGCGCAGGTGGGGCTGTTGCAGTTGATGCAGGTGTCGCTCAGCAGGGGTATGACCGAAGCGATCCCGTCCTTATACCGTACAATACATCCTTTGTCACGCATAGTAGTCTCCCTGTTTGATGGATTTGAGCCGTGCGTCGCATTCTGCGGCGGCGATGGTATTTCCCAGTTCCTGGTAGGTGTCCCTGAGATTGTACACCGCATCGTAGTAGTTGGGGTCTATAGTGACTGCGTGCTCGAAAGCTTCGCAGGCACTCTCATAGTCCCCCTGAGTAAAGTATATTACTCCACTGTTGTTCCATAAATGGGCGTTCCGCATGTTTATTTCCAAGCCCTGGGCACAGAAGGTGAGGGCCTCCTGATGCTCTCCCAAGAGAAAGCAGATGTGGGCCAGGGTTTCTATGATATCCAGATCCTCGCTGTTGATTTTGTAGGCGGTGAGCAATGCGTCCTTGGACAACTGCATCATGCCGGCATCACGGTAGGTGATGCCTAGGTTGTACCACAGCAATACATTGTCCCTGGCCATGGTGATGGCTCGTTTGAAGCAGGCTATGGCCTCCACGTACTCCCCATGGGAGGCCAGCTCGATGGCCTGATAATTCAGTGACTCAGGGTTTTCTCTCATGTTTTTTCCTTAAAACTCACCCTATGGCAGCCTTCAGCATGTTGGTGAACAGGGCGGTAATTTTTTGTGCCGCAGAGGTGCCTGGATACAGTGCCTCCACCCGCTGGCAGGCGGCATGGATCAGCTGGTGGGCGTGCTTGGAGGCAGTTTCCAGCGCACCGCTTTCAGTGACCATGGCGATGGCCTGCTCCACTGCGGGGGAGTCCACACCCTGCAGGCGGGCACGGGTAAAGTGATCCGTGAGACGCTCCAAGTCCTGGGGATTGTGCTGCAGGTGCAGGAGAATGGGGAGGCTTTTCTTGCCCTCCACAATGTCGTCCCCCCGCTTCTTGCCCACGTTGCCGGTGGTGAGGTTGATGACATCGTCCAGCACTTGGAATCCGATGCCGATGTCTGATGCTACCCGACCCATTTCCTGGGCTTGGGCTTCCGTGCCACCGCCGGCAATGATGCCCACCTGGGCTGCCAGAGAGGCCAGGGTGCCGGTCTTCATGCGGACCATGGCGGTGTACTCCTCCTGGGTGGGGAGGGTCTCATTGTTCCGATGCCAGGAGATGTCCATGGCCTGACCAAGATGGAGGCGGCGGAGCTCCTGGTGGTAGAGCTTGTTCAGCAAAAGCTGTGCCTCCAGATTCAAGTCAGTTTTCTGAATGCAGGAGGGGGCCACAAAGTAGAGCCAGGCGCCTGCATTCAGGGCGGTGTCCAGTCCGTAGGCAATATGGGCGGCAGGGGCTCCCCGGCGGGTGTCGGCGGCATCCTCAATGTCGTCATGGATGAGGCTGGCGGTGTGGACGAACTCAACCAGGGGAGTCAGCTGGAATGCGGTTTCTGGTGCTTCCTCTGCTCCTGCTACGGCCTGGGCGCAGAGCACCAGCATCAGGGGCCGCCAGCGCTTTCCACCCAAATGTATCAGGTGGGTGCAGGGGGCCAAGAGTGATTCGATATGGCTGGACTTGACAGCCGGGGAAAGGTGGCCAAAGGTAAGCTGGGACCATTCTGAGGTTGGTGTGTCAGGCAGAGCCTTCTCCAGCACCAGCTCTATTTTCTGTAGCTCATGGGTAAAATCGTATTCCATAGAAAGGAATTGTATCAGAATTTAGCTTTTCTGAAAACCATGCACGAAGGCAATGCGGGTTGATTATCCTACTCAACTCCTGTAGTATGGGGAATGTTTGTGGTGGGGGAGGTTGCAGTGGTATCTGCAATTGTTTCGGGTAATCAGAATGGTGAATTCTGCCGATAATTTGTTTCGTATGGCTGCAAACAGTTATGAAAAGCCGGATTATTGGTCTAAAAAAGCCTTTTCGGAGGGATATCCGGCCAGATCAGTGTATAAACTCAAGGAACTTGATGAGAAATTCGGTCTTCTGAAGAAGAATTACTCTGTCCTTGATTTGGGGGCGGCGCCGGGCAGCTGGACGGTTTTTGCCCTCAGAACACTGAACGGTACCGGTCATCTCACCTCCATCGACTTGAAGCCCCTTGCAAAGGATGTGGTGGGAAGCAATCTCACCTTCATCCAGGGGGATTTGTATGATGAGGCGGTTCGTGTTCAGGCGCGGGACTTAGGTCCCTATGACTCGGTAATCTGTGATGCAGCCCCGCCCACCACCGGAAACAGGACGGTGGATACGGCTCGTTCCACAGGCTTGGTGGAGCTGGCCATCTTTTACACCCAGACGATGTTGAAGCCGGGGGGTAATTTTGTTGTGAAGATTTTTCAAGGAGGCGACCAGCAGCAGCTGCTGAAGTCCATGCGGCAGATTTTTACCACTGCCCGGGGCTTCAAGCCAGAGGCTTGTCGTACCGAGTCCTTCGAAACATACTTGGTGGGACTGGATAAAAAGGGTTAGGCGGATTGTATGAAGAATAGACTGGTGATTAAATATCTCGTGATTGGCTGTGGCCTTCTGGCAGCTTTTGGTGGAGGCGTGTTGTTGTATCCTGTGGTGGAGCCTCAGATTGTGGCTGGCCAGGGCGGATTCGACAGTCCTGTTCTTCCTATGCTGGCCAATACCGAGAGTTTTCCCTTTGCGGAGGACGTCATGGTTCCTGCTGCGGACGAGGAGGTGAGCGAGGATTTAAGCCCGGCTCTTTCCTATACCGCCTACCGAATTAAACAAGGTGATATGATTGGTGTTATCGCCGAGGAATTCAATCTGACACAGGACACCCTCATCAGTGTAAACAATATCAGGAAGACACGGTTGATTCAGCCGGGCCAGTATCTGAAGATTCCCTCCATGCCTGGAATCCTCTACACTGTCCGTGAGGACGGGGAGACCCTGGGGAACATTGCACAAAAATATGAGATTTCAGAGGACAAGTGTGCCCAAGTGAACAATCTTGCTCTAGAGGTGGCTCTTTCTGCCGGAACCACCCTCTTCCTGCCCGATGCGGAGCTGGATTGGGTGACGCGCCAGGAAATCAACGGCGACTTGTTCCAGCGTCCTCTCAAGGGCCGCTACTATTTCTCCTCATACTTTGGCTGGCGGAAGAATCCCTTTACCGGCGCCCGTACCTACCATGGTGGCATCGACATGGCGGCCAACACTGGCACTGCAGTGTATGCGGCTCTGGAGGGAACGGTCATTGAGGCGGGATACAACAACACCTACGGAAATTACGTGGTCATCCGGCACCATTCCGGCTACCAGACCTTGTACGGCCACCTGAACACCATCAATACGAAGCGGGGCCACTATGTCTACACCAACACAAAGATTGGTACCGTGGGCAGTACCGGTATGAGTACCGGTCCCCACCTCCATTTTGCCGTCTACAAGAACGGAAAGGGCGTGAATCCTCAGAATTTGTGGAATTAAGGCTGGCATTCACCTTTTTGCTGTGATACACTATTTCTATGAATCTAAAGCACCTGTCGTGGTTCATAGAGCTGGCTAAAAACAAGCACTTTACCAAGACTGCCCAAAAGTTGTATATGGATCAGTCCACCCTCAGCAAGGGAATCCGAGCATTGGAGGATGATCTGGGAGTTTCCCTCATCGACAGGACCGCCAATGTGTTCCGTCTCACCTCCCACGGCGAGGTGCTCTACAAGCTTGGTGGCGAGACCCTGGAAAAGGTGGAGGATTCCTTGAATTTTCTGCGGGACTCCACGGCGGTATTTACCGGAGGTGTTGTCCGCATTGGCATCCCGCCTGTCATCAGCACCGCCTTCTTTGCCGATGTCATCGCTGAATTCGAGAAGGCCCATCCCTCCATCCGCCTGGATGTACTGGAGATTGGTGCAAATATCGTCAAGGAAAAGCTGGACTCCGGCGAGATTGACATCGGCATCGTGATTCTTCCCATTGCCAGCGGAAACTACGATGTCCACGTGCTCTACGAGAGTGACAATGTGCTGGTGGTGAGCAAGGATCATCCTTTGGCAAAGCAGGACCGTGTGGCCTTTGCAGAGCTGCGGAATGAGCCCATGCTGTCCTTGGACTCCTCCTACATGTTGTACAACCGCATTGTGTCCCTGTGCAATACGGCAGGCTTTGAGCCACGGTTCAAGCTTTTGAGCTCCCAGTGGGACATGATTGCCCGCATGTGCGAGCTGAACTATGGCGTGGCTATCTTGCCCCGTCCCATCCTGTCGCACTTCCACTCAAAGAAAATTCGCCTGCTGACCCTTTGCGAGCCTGATTTTCCATGGGATATTGCCATGATTGTGCGACGGGACAAGTACATCACCTCCGCCATC